>PWZG01000073.1 GCA_003567575.1 PVC group bacterium
CCACCCATCTGCGATCGCTCGACGTAACGGTCTTGACATGCGGATAACTTATACCCACTCCGCAACCCTTGTCAACATCATTATGTCCAATGTCCAGCCCTGGCCCCTATGGCCTTCTCCCACATCCGCGAAGGCCGAACCTTGGTTGACCACGTGGGTGCGGTGTCCGATCACTCGCCAACAATAGCGCAAATATCATTCATGTGTTTTTTGCGCAGGTAAAAACCAGATTGCACCAACCTTTCCAATAAAGGTTTTACACTTTTGATGCAGCCGCGTTCCTTACCCTTCATTAATACTCCAGCGGTTCCGCTGCACCGAATTTGATACAAAGCAGCAATCTGCCGTGCCAAGCGGTCATCCATAAGCAACAACACAGGTTGCCTCGACTCCAGAGCCAACGCGATAGCGCCGGCCTCGCCGGGCCCAAGGTCAGGCACCATTTTTAATGCTGACGGGATTGAGATGTCACGAACCTCTATCCAGTCATAACATGCCACTGACGGCACATTGTCAACGCCAGCCGCCAATTCTTCAGCCACCTGACGCGCCACGCAAATATGACCGTACAAACGCTTCAGCAAATCAATCTCGCCAATGCGGTATAAATACAGCAACGGCGAGGTATTACTGATGATTAATCCGGGTTCAGGCATGCTCCAGATCCTGACGCAACTCATCAACCGTCATATCCCAAGCAGGCACCTTGAATTCCGCGGCACGACCAAGAAATTCCACACGCGAAATCCCGGCTAGTTCGGCAGCCCGCCCCGATGAAAGCTTGCCCAGTTCGTAGAATTTCATCGCGGCCGCTAGAATCAGATCACGCCGAAAGGTCTCTGCATCTTCCTTCAGCGATATCAAAATTTGATCCGGACATTGAATGGCTATCGTTGTCATTGCAGCGACTCCTTTATCGAAACCGACTGGGCAACCGTAGCTTCATAAGGCAATTACCCAAACACAGTAAATAGTACCCTGACAACATTTCAATGTCAATAATTGGTTGTTACCGGCCCGGCAGGCTCCCGGCATCCAGTCACTTCGATGCCTTCTCGTCGGCTTCCGCTGATCGTACGGCGTCGCCGCCTGCTTCGTTATTGTAACGGGGCTGAACCTCTTCAGGAACGGTGCGCCGTCCCTTACGGCCCGCGTGGTTCCCTGTGTACGCTTACGTCATGTCGTTCGCCATATCACGCTCCTTCATAACGTCAACACTCGGTACGGGTGGTTGACTATTCCTTACCCGGCGGAGACTCTCACTCCGCAAGAGGCCCCAAGCTTCGCTTGGCGCACCCGGTCAGAATTCGGCCGGCAACACCTGATCCACCCAATTATCCGCCGACGAAAGTAAGGGTTCTCATCATCACCATGCAAGTCGCCATAATCGTGACTAAATTCATGTCTGATCGAATTTTTGGCATATACTGGCAACTCGGATATCCTGCTATTCCCCGTATAATCGAGACTTCCCCGACTGCCTCTGCATATCTATTCATTAAGTTTAACTTTAAAGACGAACCTGGGAACCCTGCCGTTAACTGGTTGCCAATAGATGGCCGTTTTAGGATGCCAAGTTGACGCGAACTTGCATCATAGAACCGTGCAACAGTTGGGCTGAGTATGAGCACTATACCCCATATTGTCAGCAAGGCATAGCCATTTCCACCGTTCTCTGTCCGGACTTCTACCTTTCGCCACCCACACCGTATTGAAGCAAATGGCAATGTACTTATGCCGCAAAACAGATCTATTTGCTCTCTAAAGCCACGATTCTTATGCGTTCCACGAATAACAACTGATGGATTACTGACCGGCATCACTGAAAAACGCGAAAGCCACCCGTCAATTTTAATATCAAAGCCTTCTCCAAGTAATTCATGGCAAGCGGTTGGATTCATGGCGATAGATCTATTGATGTAACAACCCTACACCAAAAACGAGCACACTGAAAACCTACGCCTGTTCCTCCAGATATTCCAAGTCTATTGGCGCTAAAGGATACTCCTCCACCTTTTATAAACCATATGCCAACTTGGGTCCATCGTGCTCTGTTGCCAATCAGCTGCTCGCAATTAAAGGCAGATGAGTTCCGTACAATCGCGACTGACAATGAAGCCGACGCCCCAGCTTGTATTCCTGAACTCCAACATTGCATCCCTATAACACAAGACAATTGAGGCGGTGTCAGTTTTAGCGCTGTTCCGGAGATCAACGAAGCACCTACTCCTAACGAAACATTCATACTTGCCGCAGTTATCTGCCAAGTGGCCAGCCCATGTTTATCAGCTGAATTAATCAAGTCATTCGAAAGCATACAGTAAGCGGGACCAAGCGCTATATCACTAAGTGCGTTAATCTTAGAACGCGTCATGCTACTTGTGTAAAGATGAAAGAAAGCCTCTTCCCCAATCGGATCCCGGTTCACCCACCGGCCCAATTCTGGCTTGTAGTATCTGTAGCCGTATAATGACATCCCATGATCGGCAGTATCTTGCTCATGGCCGCCGGACGCATCTTCAAATAACCCGCCGCTATCCGCGAATCCGGGATCCCCATTAAACGTAGTCGTAACCGTGGTGCTGGATGTGCGACTGTTGGCGCACCGGGTATCGTCGTAGTCGCACAGGGCGTTGCAAGTGCAGAGATAGCAATGGGTTGGTGTGGCGTCGTAGACGTAGGGCGGAGCGGTGGTTGCCCACGGAGGCATCAGGGGTGCCATGTTATTGCCACTCGACGGTTTCATCGTTTATTCCTGCTGGCCATCAGTAATTGCCATGCTGTCTGATATTTGAAGGACCGACACCTTGCAGCCTCTGGCTAATGTTTCATACTTCAAAAACATGACGCGGTAACCCCGATTGACGAATTATGGAGCGGAGCGTACCGGTTCGAATTTCATCG
>PWZG01000538.1 GCA_003567575.1 PVC group bacterium
CGTAATTGATTGATGGCCGGACGGCATCCACCCTGTCGAGCATTTCGCCCACCGACAGCTTGCTGCCCCCGCAATTGCCCGACACGACAGTCGTAATACCCTGACGCAGCAAGTTATCGGCCGCAGGCCGGTCAAGCAACCCATCGGCATGCGTATGCACATCCACAAAACCGGGGCAGAGGACCAGTCCTCGTCCGTCCAGCCGCTTCCGCGCCTTTGCGGTCACGACCCCAAGAGACTCTATGCGTCCGTTGCGAATTCCCACATCCGCCAGGAACCAGGGGTTGCCCGTGCCATCGACGATGCGTGCGTCGATAATTTTAAGATCCAGCATGGTTTTCTTCTCCTTAAATCATGAAACGGGTTCCCCCTGGCGGTCCCCGTCATTGCGCGGCGTCGGCCTCGACGACCTCGCGCGGCAGCAGTAACTCGCCGGCGCTGCGCGCCGCGAATGGCGGGACGGTCATCAACTGGCGCTGCCCGCGCACGCGATTAAGCTGCCAGATCCGGCCGTCCTGTCCCTCGGGAACCTGCACGTGAAAATAGCCGGGAGTCTCAATTTCATCAAACGCAAACACTGTCTTGCCGTTGCCGTCGCGCAGTGATCCGGCTTGGTTCGCGGCGAAGCCGCCGACGATCCGCGTGCCTTTGGGCACGTAAAAGTTCATCGTCCAAAAATGTCCGAAACGGAAGTGCTCCTCGTTGCCGATTTGGATGGTGAACGGCTGGTCCGGTTCAGCCGTGTCGATTTGCACCCGGTTCGATGACTGTTGCGCTTCGAGGCGATGAAGGTTCGCGTAGGGAGTGGACAGCAGCACGTGATAGGTTTCGCCGTCGGGCAGAACCGTTTCATCTTCGATGGCTATCGGCTCCTCAACGGGATTGTCCGCGGCGTGCAAGGCGATGTTTGCCGGACCAGCTAGATGGCGATAGTGTGTAATGTGCCCGCCCGTGGCCTGCAGTCGCACCTCGCCCGGTTCATCAAGCCAGAGGTAGTACTCGTTGCGCCCGCGTGGCGGGTTACCGAAGCTGCCCTTGCTGAACTCTTCGAGCCCCAGCGGCCGCGCCGGCACAAGATCCTCGCTGAACCAGACCGGTTCAAATGGCAGATCGACGACTTCGGTATTCTTGATGCCTTCACTCAGGATACGGTCCAGCTCCTCACGGGTGAACGGTGTGTCGTCGGCAACCGTTTCCGTGTCCACTTGCTCCACTTGCCGGTCGCGTCGCGCCAGATGCGCCAGGATCGGCCGCGTGTGCACCATGCGTGTGTCGCGCATGCGGTAGGCATGGCGCAGCACGTCATTCACCGCGTTCTGCCGGGCGTTGCCGCCGGCTGCCTGGTAAACGTCAAACAGTTCGGCGTAGCGCGTCAATAGCAGCAGATCATCGAGCCGCGCCTGAACGTCCGGTTCGCCGGTCAGTTTGCGGGCTTCATCGATGTAGCGGTACATGCGTGCGATCATGTCGGAACGCATCAGCGGACGGCGGTCATCGGAACCGATCCGGTTGATAAGCCGATAGAAACCTTCCATCGGCTCGCGCGCGTCGCCGAAGGCGCGCTCGAGGAAATCGTCAAACAGCTCGTCAATGCGGTCGGCCTCGCTGATGTCCCACAAGATGCGCGCCGTGATGTACGCGCCCAGGCCGGCGGCGCCCCAGTTGTCGCTGACCGCCACGTTGAAGTAGCGTGCGCCGGCGCGATGGAAACGGGTGAGACTCTCGCGGATGTATGGCATGTCGGATGCCTTCTGCCGTCCGGGCATGGAGCTGTCCCATACGAAAACGCTGTAGAACTCCGATACGCCGGTGGTGGCGCCGCGCGCTTGCCAGCCTTCGATGATCTCCTGGTGCGTGTAGCCTCCGCGCACCGCGTTGCTCGCCGCACGTACCACAATGTTAGGATGCACATCAATGGTCGGTGGCGGCGAGTGGATGTGATACGCCAGCAGCCCCACGTACTTGGCGCCGTAGCCCAGGTCGTTGATCGCCTCGGCGACCTGGTTGGCGAGGATCACGACACGATCGCTGACGCTGCCCATCTCGGCACAAGGCTCACACTCGCACCAGTTGCCGCCGTCGCTGGGCTCCATCGAAATACTCTGGCGCTCAGGATCATCGTGGAACTGACGCACGGCATGATCGACCACCAAGCGGCGCAGGTCGGCGTTGGAGATACAGAATTTGCTGCCGCGGCGCTCGCCGCCTACCAGCGCCCGGTATTCGGGGTTTTCGTCGAAAGCTTCCTGGTTGGCGCGGATGATCGAGCCATACGTGTGGCCCGAGCTGATCGACAACGCCGAGCGGAAGCGGTTGCGATCCCGCCATTGATCGTGCCACGGACGGTTCTCGCTCATCAACCCGTGGCCGACTCCCATGGTGCGTTGGTAAAAGTCGGGCGCTTCAAAGGTGTCCACCGCGAGACGCAGCTCGTCAAGCTCGGGCGCCACCTCCCATGTCGGTCCCGGAAAAAACTGTCGAAAACCCAGCCGATAAAGCAGGTCCCATACCGCGTGTTCGACGGCCAACTCCGTGACGCCGACCAGCCATGCGCCGCGTTCGTGGGTGCGCAAAACATACTCTTCCTGACGCGTCGGTTCGTCGGGGTTGAAGCGATCTTCCAGGCCCAGGCCGGGGAAATCACGGTACGTACCCACCGCCAGCCCCACGCGGCCGTCGCCTGTGATGACTTCGAATGTGGCGCCGCTGATACGCTCAAGCTGCTGCGCCAGCTCGTTTGCCGCGTCGCGCACGCGCTCGCTCGCGTCCTCGCTGATGACTACATCAACGTGTGCCGCGCCGTTGGACGCCAGTCGCACCCCGGTCGGCGCCGCCATGACTACCGACCCGCTTATAACGAACACAATCAACCTGAACAACCATATAAAGCGTTTCATTTGA
>PWZG01000355.1 GCA_003567575.1 PVC group bacterium
GCGTCACACTATCGCGAAACCGGCTTGTGATAGCGCGTCGTTGCGAAACCAACCTTTGTTTGCCTGCCAATACTTTCATCATGTCTACCTTGTTGCGCTCGCCTGATTCAGGTTGTTTACTCCAAATCCTCACGATTAGCATATGCTTTATCCCATACACTTCATTTCCCCAACACTCTTAATCTCCCGAAACGCTTCGTCGCTTCAATCTTCAGTTTCCAATCGACATGACCGACAGGATCGACGGGTGTCGACAACAGGTCTACGGTTCGCGGTCTTGCCCATTCGGTCTCAGCTCCCGCATACTCGGATATTCGTAGCGTTCCAACAATCCATACCGCCAGGCATGACCCAGGATTCGGATCAAGCCCCGATAGGCATAGGCGACCGGTTTGGCGCTGCCGCCGCCCTGGACACCCGGCGCATTCCAGTAGGCGCGATCCAGCACCAGACCCGCCATTTTCAGAAACCGTTCGTCGCCGGTACGTTCATAGCCGATCCCCAGCGCCGTACCGAAGTCGATGCCGCGCATCTGGCCTTCGCGGGCCGCGTTCAAGGCTTCATCGGCCAGGTCATGGCAGAATTTGTCCAGCCAAGCGGCAACATCCTTGCGGCCGGTCAAGTCGAGGTAGATATCGATTCCTTCCATCATGCTGGCGTAACCGAAAAAGCAATCCACGATCTGGCGGTTCATGGACAAACGGTCGTTGCCGCCCGACAAATTCAGGCCGCCATGATAGGTGTCGCGATCGAATCCGATCAGGTACTCGACCATTTCATCCAGCAGAACCTTGAAGCGGTCCTCTCGCGTGAAATCGACCAGGCACGCCAGCAACAGCACGGACCAGCCGATTTCGCGATTGAATCCCCACAGGATTTTGCGCTGTTCGGGATCGTTGAAAAATTCGATGGTTTTGTCGCCCAGCGCGATGGCGATTTCCAGCGCGTCGGGATCGCCGCTGAGACAGTAGTACTCCAGTAATCCCTGGGTCCAGAAATGACTCGGGTAGGCGCCGGTGGTGGTATGCCGGACCGAATGCGCCGGGGTGGCCCGGTGCAGCCATTGATGGTCCGAATAATGCAAAAAATCCACCTCGATATTATGCCGGGCCGACGCGCGCAAGCTGTTCCAGAGCTCGAAACGGCCCGTTCGCATCAATTCCTTGCAAAAGACATGAATTACATCGTATTCGTTGTTGGTCCAGACCGGTTCGGTCAGGTCGAGATAGGTTTGCGTCGGTTTACTGCGAGGGAAAGTCGTCGGAACCCGCGGTGCGCCGGGCAGGAAAACCCCGCTGCGACCGGTATTGTAATGCGAATCGGTATCGCCCACGTCAAATTTGGTATGCGGCATATCCAAACGCACCAGATCGGACAGATTGTCCTCGATTCGGGCATGCATCCCGAACGGCAACGCGGCGTTCTGCCGGAACTCGCCGCAGTGACTGATCCAGGCGGGACTGACCGCGGCCCGGCCTTCGTGCAACGGCGCATGCAGCAACGCGGCCACGCCGCGCGGCGCCTGGCGGGGCGCATTGGAGACCTTGGCCGGCCCGCTTTCCTCAACGGCGCCGGCGATAAAGGCCAGCGTGACGGTTTGACGGCGCGACCGTCCCTGGGGCAAGTCCAACGGTTCGCCGGTAGACGGCCAGAATTCGGCGCTGAGCGAGCGATCCCGGCCGGCGATCCGATTGGGAACGGCGGCACTGAATTCCGAAAGGCGCACATACACGTTGTGTTTCCCGTCTCCCACGCCCAGCCAGTCCTGTGTGGCGGTCAGGGGCGGACTCAGGTAGAAGGGATAATCGACATCGTCGCACAGCATGGCCGGATCGTCGACCCGCGGCGCGAGATCCTTGCCGTCGGCGCCGGCCGAGATGGCAACCGGATGCGGATTGAAGACATGCCTCGAAACGTAAAACAAACCGTAGTTCTTTTGCAGGAAATGCCGCCGGTTATCTGTGCCCAGCGCCCAATCCGCGTCCATGGCAATGCGCCGGATATGCTGAGACGGCGCCTGTTTTTCCAGATTGAAGTAATGGTAATCCAAACGCAATGCGGGACTGTCCGCCCAGAGTTCGATATCGAGACGGTAATTCAGCTTGCGGGCGCCCTCGGGTGTAATATGCGCGCCTTCCACCCGCAGCCGCGCGCGCAGGGGACTGGATTCGAGCACCCGCAGGGTCCGCTGGGTTTCGTGGCGGGTGGAGGCGTCATCGACGCTGAAATGGAAATCGGCGGGATCCTTGAGGTAGGGATGTCCGTCGCAAACGAGGTCGCTCAGGATGCCGGGACCCGTTTCATGGATGCTGACCCGCAGCCGTCCGTTGTCAATAATCCAACGATCCTTTTCCTGGCGCAAAACCACCGCCGGATCGGGGTTGGCTCGCGACGGTTCGTTCCATGCCAGACGATGGTCGCCGGCCGAGCGGGCGCCGAAACTGACCAGGCACCAGCGGATCGACCCATCCCGGTGACGGGCCAGCGCGCGGCCGTCGGTTGGCCGCGTTTCGCCATCGGGCCCCGTAACCGTCAGCGCGGTGGGATCGTACAAAGCGCCGGATGGCAAAGGGACGCCAAGGGATACCGGCAACCCTGCCGGTGCAGCGTCGCCGTAGGCAACCTGGATCAGACAATCAGGTGTTTTCATCGTCATATGATCAGCTTCTTTCTGCTTATTGTGTTTGCGCCAGAGCGATACAGGTTTCCAAATGCCTTTACTCCGTTTCGACCGGTGCGTAAAGGAATCCGCGTTCGTAAATGCCGTCGTCCATGCCGAGCCGGATATTGCCGCCGCCGGCGAAGGCTTCGTCAAGCCGGGCGGCCACGTGCTCGATGGTCTCGGGTTCGGCAATCGGCACATTGAAAGCGTTGCCGCCTTCCGGAATCAGATCGCGGA
>PWZG01000080.1 GCA_003567575.1 PVC group bacterium
CCAGCCGGTTAAACAGAAACAGATTACCGGAATGAGATGATCGATAAGTTTTCCGTTTGCGTAACCGATCCTATGTTTCGTCTGCATGTTGTTTCCTCCTTGTATATGATCTCATTGTTAATGGTTCATTCGCCGTTACTGCGCCTCGGCGTAAAACATCGCCGGCCCCACCAGTCCGCCGGTGCCCAGTTCGTTGGTGCGGGGCCGCACGGCGCGCACCGTCACCACGTTGGGTTCACCGTGTCGTATCGCATCGCTGACATCAAACTCGAACGGACGGAACGCCGATCCAAAGGCGTCGATATCGAACTCGGCGCCGTCATGATTGGCGCCTACGAACGTTCCGTTCACCCAGACTTCGGCGGTATTATCGACGCCGCTAAACCATATCTTTATCTTGCGGCCTTCGTATCCTTCCGGTACGACCACGGTCTGACGGTACCAGGTCTGGCCGAAATAGTAGCGCAGCCCCTGGTTCGACCAGCTCGTGTCGGTACGGATGCTCTGCCAGTTGCCGCCCTCGCTCTCCAGCTTGTGAAAACCGGAGTAACGTCCCCAGGCCTCCGGATCGAGTTGAAACTTCCATTCGTTGTCGAACGCAACGATCATTTCATTGCCGTCCGTTACGCGGGAATACCCGGAGATATCCGGAAAGAAATAATCGGTTGTAAAACGGTTCAGGAACCAGCTCGAATGCCTGGGGTTGAGCATCGGGTACTCATAATCCTCAAGCAGAGAATCACGGATTTGCTCGAGCCGGTCGCATAGCTCCTTTTCACCCACAAAGTCATGGCGATTCCGCTTCTGCTGCGACCGGCAGTACACATCCGTAAGTTCAAATGCTTTCGCGGTGAGATCCACCCGCAGCGAATATATATCTTCTCCGGATGCGTTGGCAAGCCGCTCGGCTTCTTGCAAATACCGCCGGCCCCTCTCCCGCGCCTCATCGGTATAAATATTCGGAATATCCCATGAGCTACCGGTATGGAAATCCGCGTCACGGATCGTGGTTTCCATCAGGGTATGGTAGGCGGCCATAGGCTCCCGCGCCGGTCCGTAGAATTTTTCGTAAAAATCCGCCAGGATTTTATCCGCATCCGCCGTATGGTCCCACTGTAGTTTTCCGGCCACATAGGCGGCCGGATTATGACTGGCCCAGGCGCCGGCGGCGCCGCCGCCGAGGTAAAGTCCCGTCGCCCCCAGCTTCTTGCTCAGCGGAATCTCTTCGCGCAGCCGGTGGACAAGCGGGAAAAGGTAACCGGGACAGGCAAGATTATACCAATAGCCCTGACATACGATTTCATCCACGTACGGCGCCCAGTGCTCGTAAAGCCAACGCAACACGTCGGATTCCGGACAAATCGGATTTCCCGGTCCGTGAAGTCTGCACGCATGAATCGGAGTCATTGAAATCACCAAACGCCCGCTGGGTTCATAATCCGGATCGTAGGGCGGATTCAACAACGCGCCGTAGGCGTAAAAACCGATGCGCGCCTTGGGAAACTCGTCTTCGATATGACGGAGTACTTGTTCGAAAAACCAGACATACCGATCGGTACGGGATGCACTCGGGGTGCGGAACATGGTGGTATGATGATCCGGCGCATCGAGGGCTCTGCACATGGGGCACTCGCAAAAACCGCCGCCGTCGCGGGGGCCGGCATGCAGAATGGCCGTATCCGGATCTTCAGCCTCACGATAATACGCCCGCGCTGCCTCGATGACGCTTTTCAGAACATGATTCTGTTCCGGATCGGAGGGATCGTCGGGATTGTCATGAGAACCCGTAAGGCAAAGCTGATTGGCGCCCCGACGGCCGTCCGGACGCAGTCCCCAGTATTCGGGATGTTCGGAACGGGTCCGATTCGGCCATCCCGGCATGCTGTGGGATCCCGCCCGACGGCCGACGCCGCCAAGTCCCAAACGCCGATTCCACTCCTCATTCTTCGGCCCGTCCCGCGCTTCCGACGGACGCCGGTAGCGAAACGAGGGTACACGCACAATCCGGCGCGGTTCAAGCGTCACGGTGGTTCGTTCGGGCATCACCCGACCGGTCTCGCCCGGCATGAACCAGCGTACCCCGAGTTGTTCGAGCAGCTCATAGGCCGCCGTGCGGCTGCCTTCCGAGGAGAGACCGCGCAGGTGGATCGCGTCTTCTTCCACCACGACGGCGAAGGACCAGGGATCGCCCCGGTGCCGCCGGCCTTCGCCGGCTTCGTCGATCAAGCCATCCAGCCTTGCATCGGCCGCGGCGCCGATAAAGACCGGCAGCAATCCTTCCGGTGCTTCTCCCGCCGAGGTCACCGAAAGGCGCGCGCCGCTCATGAGCCGGATATGTTCCACCAGATCTTCGGCCGCCTGCTGCTCGGGTTCCGCCGGTTCATCCGGCAGCACGATCACCGCCGCCGGTTCGCCGCGATCGACCAGAACCACATCCGCGGAGGCGCAGGCGCTTAGAAGCGCGACCGAGAGGAAAATCATAAAACCAACCGAACCATTACCACCCATGCAAAAAATGATTTCCAAAACCTTCATAATTATTTTCCTGTTTCATGTGATCGAAAGCGGGCTTCGCCCGCACCGGAAGAGATTTGTTTGTACGAGTACGTGTACGAATACGATTGAGCTCCTGTTATTCTTCCACATACTCGTAGACTAACTCTTACACGCAAATCTTTTTCATTCAGTCTCAACATATGCGATACATTTGCGCCGCATCTTATGACAGAACAATCTAGTGTGCTGTCCGACAAATTGGGTGAATCAATTCTGTGTCATCCCGAGCTTGTCGAGGGATCTCGCGAAACGGCCTGCGGCACAGATTCCTCGACTTCGCTCGGAATGACAAACTCTCAAACATGCTGCAATACTTATGACGCTAACACCTAGCACCTAC
>PWZG01000584.1 GCA_003567575.1 PVC group bacterium
CGAAGAAAAACAATCGCGCCGGATTTCGGTGGCCATCCGGATTCCTTCCGCTGATCTTTATTTCAATCTGGCCCAGGGATTCGATGTCTCCCAATGGCTGCGCGAGGAATTGATCGACCGCCTGCATCTCGTGCCCTTGGAACAACGCGGTGGCGATAGCTTCAATTCGCACGATATCCGGCCTTATATCGCGCTGGCACGACGCTATGGCGTTTCGGTTGTCGGCGGCCTGGGCGCAACCTGGATGCGGGGCGTCCAGGCCTTGTCCGTCGCGTTGCGCCGCGTATTGGGTTTGCTTGAGGCCGGCGTGGACGGCATCGAATTGTACGAAAGCGAAATCCTCGCCCGCTGTTCACGCCACCGCTGGATGGCGCCGCTGTTCGGTGATGCCGGACGTTTGCGATACTTTTTGGCCGAATCGAATATTGATGCCTGTTACCCTGTCTCGGATAAAACCTGTATCTACGGTTACGATAATGTTTCCCGTTGGTATCTTGCCGATTCGCAACCGGATCAACATTACGTCTGGGATCTATACGGCGACGGACCGAACTGTCTTTGAGGGAAGGGTTTCGACAAGTCAAACCAAACCTGCCATAATGTGTTCGATGACAAACGTATGCAAAGAGGAACAAGTATGTCAAAAATAATGGAAACCCTGGAAAACGGTGTGATTGTACGGCAAATCACCGACGAACCGACACCGGTGAGCAACATTTACCGTGAACGCCCGCATGTCGCGTTATCTCCGGATTTCCGCCGGATCATTTTCAATTCCGATCGCACGGGAATTCCCCAAACCTATGTGGCATCCCTTCCGGAAAACCTGTTGAACGGTCTT
This sequence comes from PVC group bacterium, assembly GCA_003567575.1. Classification (GTDB taxonomy): domain Bacteria; phylum Verrucomicrobiota; class Kiritimatiellia; order CAIKKV01; family PXCX01; genus PXCX01. The sequence goes on from PWZG01000584.1 coordinate 842, forward strand.
GATTCGGGAGAGGCTCCGCAAGCAAGCAGCAACCCCCTGAAAGGCCAATGATGACCAAACCCATGGATGTCCTGATTGAAGCTGAACATTTCGACGATCCGGGCGGATGGATCTTGGATACCCAATTCGTGCAAACCATGGGATCACCCTATCTCATGGCTCATGGTCTCGGTGCGCCGGTTGCCGATGCAACGACGAAAATCGTTCTTCCGACCGCCGGCGTTTGGCGTATCTGGGTGCGGACCCTCAATTGGGTGGGACGCTGGAATGCGCCCGGCACGCCCGGCCGCTTTGAGCTGCGGATTGACGGTCACCCTCTCGATACGGTCTTCGGCACCGAAGGGGCGGAATGGCACTGGCAGGACGGTGGGATAGTCGATCTCGAACGGCCGGAGATCGAGCTTGCGCTGCACGATCTGACCGGTTTTAACGGACGCTGTGACGCCATTCTGTTCCGGCGCGATCCGGCGCCGGACCCTCCGGCGTCACAAGACCGGCCCGGCGCCGCCACGGAAATCACGGACGATGCATCGCGGTACGATCTTGTGGTCGCCGGCGGCGGTTATGCCGGCATGGCGGCCGCCCTGTCGGCGGCCCGCCGCGGATTGAAGGTTGCCCTCGTGCAGGATCGCCCCGTGCTCGGCGGCAATGCCTCCAGTGAGATCCGGGTTCCTTTGCGGGGCCTTTTACCGGAGGCGCCTGCCTGGCCGGCTGTCGGCAGTGTCGTCGCCGAACTGCAATACGACGCCAATCCGGATGCGCGCCGGGCCGGATCAGAAGACGATGCCCGGCTTTTAAACCGTTTGCAAGCCGAACCGAATCTAACCCTGCTGTTGAATCATTGCCTGACCGGCGTGGAAATGAAAGGCCGTCGCATTCGCGCGGTTCACGCACTGTCCACTTGCCGGCCCGGTATACGGCGTCTGACCGGCCGTCTGTTTGCGGATTGTACCGGACACGGGACGCTGGGCGCCTTGGCGGGAGCCGATTTCATGATGGGCGCCTGTGGCGACGGCGCCGCCTATACCGTTTCGCGCGAGCAGCCGGTGATGGGAATGACCAACAAATGGTTCTGGCGGATGTGCGACGGTCCGCGCGCATTTCCTGAAACGCCCTGGGCGCTCGATCTTGAGGTTTCGGATCTTCCCGAACGCGCGATTCACAAGCAATGGTGCTGGGAAAGCGGCTTTTACCGACATCCCATTGACGATCTCGAAATAATCCGCGACTGGAATCTGCGGGCGGTTTTCGGCGCCTGGAATGCGCTGAAAAACAAACATCCCGATCATGCATACGCCAATGCCGAACTTGAATCCTTCGCTGCCATCGGTGGTCCGCGCGAATCACGCCGGCTGACCGGTGACTATATTCTATCCGGCGAAGATATGATCAAGCGCAGGCAATTCGACGACGGATGGGTTCCGGTCTCCTGGTTTCTTGACCGTCACGTTCCCGAACCTGCGATCTTGCCGAAATTTCCCGACGATCCCTTTCTGGCCGTGGCGATTCATCAGCCCGGTACGGCGCGCGAAGACCGTCCGCGCCACGGCGAACCCTGGACCGGGATCCCGTATCGCTGTCTCTACAGCCGCAACACGGACAATCTTTTCATGGCCGGCCGCAATATCAGCACCACCTATTGGGCGCTGGGCGCGGTCCGCGTCATGCGGACCTGCGGCATGATGGGCGAAGTCGCCGCCGCGGCCGCCGCGGTTTGCGTGCAACGCCATTGCACGCCGCGTGAGGTCTATCAACAATATCTGGCGGAATTGAAACAACAGTTGACCGAACGGAGTTGATGTCCGCGATCCGCTGAACCGTCGGCGCCAGGCATGTCTGTCAGCACGATTAATTGTCTGTCGCTTACACCCCCTGGCAATCGAAGAGTCAACGTTGTCATACGAATATCCCTTATCATTCTTTTACCCGTAAGACAAAGCAGCACGCAACGGGGTTGTCGTCAATTCATTTTTTTTCTTCTTGCTGCGAACGGCGCAAATACCTTTCATTTGCTTGGTGGGTCCTCTTTCATTGCTTCTCGCAAGGCAGC
>PWZG01000280.1 GCA_003567575.1 PVC group bacterium
AAGGGTATCCGGGTAAGGGTGGCGGTTAAGGGTTCGAGTAAGGGTATCCGGGTAAGGGTGGCGGTTAAGGGTTCGAGTAAGAGTGCGCTGAAGTGTTGGAAGCAAGGAATCACGACCATGACACAGCCCATGAGTGACCCACTTAACCGCCCACTTAACCGCCACCCTTCCTCGGATACCCTTACCCGACTTGCTTCCACCGATTCGGCGATTGTCGCTTCAGGCATCCACAAGAGATCACGTCTACCCACGGATTCCGCGGAAGACCCGAAAAAATGACATTGAACGACCGCTTGTGGCCTGATATGATGTCTCTGAAAGCAACCGAGCGAAGCGAAGGTTACCCTTGGCCCGCCACCGAGCTAAGCAAGGTAACCCTTGCGTATGATCGAGGAACCCGGCATACCGACCGGTAATTCTGAATACCTGAAAAAAACAATATAGGCCGCATAAATCATGAACGACAACCGACCCAATATACTGTTCATTATGTCCGACGATCACGCCGCCCACGCCATGAGCTGTTATGGCAGCCGTATCAACCGGACACCACAATTGGACCGTATCGCAAACGACGGCATGCGATTCGACAACTGTTTTTGCACCAATTCCATCTGCACTCCAAGCCGCGCCGGAATTCTTACGGGCACGTACAATCATGTCAACGGGGTTACAACCCTGGCGACACCGATGGATAACCGGCTGACGACATATCCCAAACTACTGCGTGAACAGGGATACCAGACCGCGATCTTCGGGAAATGGCATCTCGGCATCGGACCGCAACATTGTCCCACCGGCTTCGATGACTGGGCCGTATTGCCGGGGCAGGGCTTTTACCATAATCCCGAATTCATATTCAAAGGCCCGGACGGCGGCAGCCGGCGCACGATACCCGGATATGTCACCGATCTGATTACCGATATGACCATGTCCTGGATGGACAAACGCGATCCGGAAAAACCGTTCTGCCTGATGTGTCACCACAAGGCGCCGCACCGGCCATGGTATCCCGACGAGAAACACGACGCCATGTACTTGAACGAAACCATCCCGGAACCGCCGACGCTGCAAGACGATTACGCCAATCGCGCCGCGGCCGCCGCCGAAGCCCACATGCGGGTTGGCGTACATATGAATCCCCTCGATATCAAGGCCGATATCCCCAACAATATGCCGGAAGCGGAATTACGAAGCTGGGCTTATCAGCGCTATATCAAAGATTACCTGCGCGTGGTCGCAAGCATCGACGATAACGTCGGACGCATACTGGATTATCTTGACGAAAACGGGTTGACCGATAATACGTTGATCGTCTACACGTCCGACCAGGGTTTCTTCCTCGGCGACCATGGCTGGTACGATAAACGGTTCATGTACGAGGAATCGCTGCGAATGCCGCTGATCATGCGATACCCGCGTGAAATCCGGCCGGGTACCATTAACAAAGATATCGTGCTGAACATCGATTTCGCGCCGCTGTTCCTGGACCTGGCCGGCGTACCCGTCCCGACCGAAATACAGGGAAGCAGTTTCCGTGCCCTCCTGCAAGGCTCGCCCCCTGACGATTGGCGCCGGGCCATGTATTACCGCTACTGGATGCATGGCGATCAATGCCACAATACCACCGCCCATTACGGAATCCGGACCCTGCGCCATAAACTCATTTATTATTACGCCGATGCACTTGACCAACCGGGCACGACAGCCAGACCGATGACCCCCGAATGGGAGTTGTTCGACTTGGAAAAAGATCCCTGCGAAATGAACAATGTCATCAACGATCCCGCATACCGGCAAACCGTCATCGAACTGAAAACGGAACTGCACCGGCTTCAGGACGAAGTCGGCGACGAACGTTATCCACTGGATACGGATTGAGCCGGATCGAGCAACTCGAGGATCGCCGCACGCACCGCCGCAATATCGACCGTAGTATCACGACACGGACCATTGGGACATTCGTTCGAAACCGCCAGTACCGGTTTCGGGAACGCAGCCATGATACCCTCGCACAATTCTTTCTCGCAGGCCACGGCAATGACCGCCGTCACATCCGGCTGGCGGACCTTTGCCAGTGCCCGCCGGCCGCCGCCGACAAGATGACCGCGAATCCCGTATTCATGGCATAAATCGAGCATTTCCGAAACACGACACCCGCCGCAACGGGCGCACTGGTCCAAATCATCGGTTACCTTGCGATCACAACTATGCAACTGCAAACAATGCGGGCCAAGCAATAACAAACGTTCCGGCGCCACCCGTCGCCGGCGACGGCAGCGAGTCACGATATTATTTAAACGAATAAAAAAACGACGAATCATAGGCAACCCAAAAAATCACGGACTTCAGCACGACTTATAAGAACATAAACCAATTGATATGGCAATCCGTTTTTGAAGCAGGGCAAACGCATCAAATTCAGATGTCCGAGAGAACGGGGAATCGGTTGCTGCGTACGGCGACCGTTCTCTCATACGTGAAAAATCAGATTTCGCCGCGAAATCGCAGGCCGGACCGACCTCGGAGGCGCACGTCGGGCCGACATGCGCCACAAAATTATGATAACTGGTTTTACCCAATACTTGAAAGTTTTATTTCGTAGGAGCGACAAAATCATTATGCGACAAAATCATTTCGGAGAGGGATTTGGTGTTGAAAATCATGACCCATGAGTTCGAACAGACCCGAAAACCAAACATTTCTTTCATTATTTTGCCGAAGAATGATTTTGTCGCATTCAGGTCTTCTCAACCAGGCGAGGTTTGAAAAATTGGCTCCTCCGCGGAATCTGTGGGTAGGAAAAAGGTAAGCGTTCACGGTTCAAGGTTCACGGTTCACGGTTGAAGAAAAGCGGCATATGACAATTAATTGCGCATTTGAAGCCA
>PWZG01000615.1 GCA_003567575.1 PVC group bacterium
CGATGACGTTGGGTGATTCGGGCAAGAGGTCAAAGGTCGGAGGTCAGAGGTCAGTTTTCTGAAACGATCGGAACCACGATCTCGACAACGATAAGGGGAACGACAACGATCAGGACAAGGAACGAGACAAGGATTTCTCTTGCTGACATCTTGTGGTGTCCGACAAATGGTGTGAATCAATCCGGTGTCATCCCGAGCTTGTCGAGGGATCTGCGTCCGTCGCGGATTGCCGAGATTCCTCGACTTCGCTCGGAATGACAATGCTGTTGATTTGTTTCGCGGAATTATCGGACAGCACACTCTGACCTCTGACTTCTGACCTCTGGGTTGCGGGCCAGCCCGCCTTAGTGCCTTATTCAAGCATGTTTGCGCAAAAAAAACAAGAAAACGGTGAGCCGCTTACTTGCGTGATCACCCTCTCCCTCTGGGAGAGGGCCGGGGTGAGGGTTGGCGAAGCCATTAGACGATTAGGAAGCGTATCCCAGTAAGGGTGGCGATTAAGGGTATGGCAGGGTGACTGGCTTTCGAGGAATAGCATTGAATAATCGACGCGGCCTGATATGATGTTGGGCAATGGAGCGGCCGTCTTGGGTATTCGCCGACCCTCAGCCAATACCGCGGGCCAAGGCGAAACCTTTGAAGCAGAGTTTACCCCTTATTACGGAACTATTCAAAGTATGTCACCAAAGAACACGAATCACGGCAGTCATCCCGCCATGGATTTTACCGATATCCCGCATGGAACGTCTTTCCGGCAATCGATCCCGCGTTGGCGTTGGTTGCTGCCGTTCTGTTTTATGGCCTTGACGTCGGCGGCGTTGGAGGGGGAACCGGATAGAGAGCGGGAAGTACGCCGGCAAGAAAACCGGCAACGGGTCGAGGAATGGACGGCTGCGATGCGTGAGGCGGCTGAAGGGAACCCGGATAAGCTTGTTCAATCCGGGCTACTGGCTGATCGGCGCCGGCAACTGGTACGGTTCTGGGCCGAGACAACCGGTATCGAAGCCGGCCACGCGGTTGAATTCGTTTTAATATCGCAGCGTAGCGGCCATGATTACGAAGCGCTGGCCGTTTCACTGGTGGAACCGTCGGCCATCCATGAAGCCTTGACATTCATCGGGATGGAACCCGGGAAGCCGGTCGATCCGCGGCGGTTAAGGTTCTGGCCCCGTGGTGAAAGGGTGTGGCTACATTTTGTTTCGCCGCCGTTCGCCGAAAACGAAGATTCGTCGGAGCGAGTCGCTGTCGAAAACCTTCTTTACAACCAACATCGGCAACAAATTCTGCCGGTCGAGGGATTCGTTTTTACCGGTTCCATGGAAAGACCCCATCCCCAGACCGGTGATCCGGTTTTTGCGGCGGATCATTTCGGGCCGCATGCGATCGTTTCGCTATATAATGAACCGTTCAGCGTCATGGATGTTCCGCGCCTGGCAGCTCAAAGCGATGTTTACGGTTCGATTACACCGAATCCGAACCGGTTGTTATCCGCCGACACGCTGGTGGAAGTCACGCTGGAACCGGAATCGATACCGGAACAACCCCGTGTTTTTTTGGGGCGACTGCACATTATCCCGGCACGCAATGCGACGCCACCGCTGACGGCCGGCGATCTGCGTTTTTCGATCGAACCGCACGATACCGACGACCGAGCGCCTAATCTGGAACACGGGACGCTCGTCGAACTGCTGGTCTGGTTGGCTCAGATGACCGAAAATAACCGCGATCCTTTTATCGTCATGCGCCCGGATACCCGGTTACCATGGACGTTATTACGGGAATTTTACAAATCCGTCCAAGCACTGGAAGGAGATGAAGGAATTCGCGTCGAACCACCTGAAGACGACCGATTGTATCACCGCGCCTTTTTGCCGGCGGATTGGTTCCGCGACCGTAAGCAACGCACAGCACATCCGGATGAACTGCATTTACACGCCCCCGGTGATGGCAACGGAAACGGTTTGCAAGCAGTCTGGAAGCGTTTTGAGGAAGAATGGCAGGACACGAGAACGCTGGATCCCATACTGCATGTTCACAAGCAACCGGTCGAGAATGCCGCGGATTTACTCGCGCATCATCAAGCCCAGAAATACAAACCTATACCGGCGGTCCTACTGGTGTTTGCACCGGAAACCGTGACGCTCAAAACGCTTCACGAATGGATGATGCCGTTGCGTGAAACCTATCCGACACAGTACATACTCGCACCGGATACGGATTAATGACGCTTAGAAATGGAATCCGGCCGCAAAATTGAATGAATTGCGTTCGAAACGGGCTAATTCCATCTTCAGCATCGTATGCCTGCCGGGATTCATGAAGACGCCCGCAACAATCCCGAAATCGTCTTTGCCTTCCCAACGTTCACGAGGATTCGTATCGCTCGCTCTAAGTCTGGAAAAAGCAGGCCCGAAATAGATGCCGGCACTGTCGAAATAATTCAGTCGATGAGGACGCGTTACGAAACTGGCGGTCAGCGCGCCCCGAACCTCAGACAAATTTAGCTCGCGCAAACCGCGATCGGCATTCGATGCCTGGTAATGAATCACCGTATCAATACGACAATAGTATAGATCGGCCCTTTGCAAGGGGTCAAATACCAGATAGTCCAACAACCGCATCCGCGCCGCCAGCAACCATGAAGCGTCCGATCCGTAATTAGCCGGACCGATCTCCAAAGCACTGCTTCCGATACCGGCGAGCACCGTGATTTGCGGCAGCACATCGTAACCGACGAACATCATCATGGTTTCGGCATCCCAATCCGATGACTGGGAACTCAAGTTATCGAGTTCTACACGTCGTCGCTGAAACTCGGCATGAGCGCCAAAACTCCATTTTTTCGGCCCGCCATGCAATACCGGGTCCAAATGAAGTTCTGAAACAC
>PWZG01000481.1 GCA_003567575.1 PVC group bacterium
ACGGTTCACGGTTCAACGGTTTGGTCGGGGGGTCGCATACACTCTTAAACGACCCGCTTAACCGACTTTCTTAAACGCCACGCTTAATCGAATACCCTTACCCGACCCGCTCTCCGAGCCGGAGGCTTAAACGAACGCCTGACCATTCCGGTATCATCGAAGTCGACGAAGCGGGTCGACTAAGTGCAACCGACTAAGTGTGGCGACTAAGTGTCATGTGTTAGGTTCAACGGTTTGGTATCCATTACTCTTAAGCTCAGCATACGTTTAATCTCTTCAGTCTTCGGTCGACAGGATCGACAGGAATCGACAGGATCGACGGTTCTATGGTCTTTTCATTCTCAATCGACAAAGCTTGCAAGGTCTTCGGTCTGCTGTCTGCGGTCTGCTGTCTTCCTCCCGTCGATTCCCGGATAATCAATTTTGGCTCGATCAAGTGCCGCCGCTTCGATTTCGATAGGGTTTTCCCGTCGATCATGGCGGTCAGCATGTCGGCCAGGGCTTCGGCGATCCGCGGATGGTCATGATCAATGGTGGTTAACTCCGGCGCGGTCGCGCGCGCGATGGCATGATTATCGTAGCCGATCAGGGCCACATCGTCGGGCACCCGGATGCCGCGCGCCTGCATGGTCTTGAGCAGTCTGACGGCCATTTCGTCGTTGCCGGCCAGAATCGCGTCCGCGCCACGCCGTTTCACCACTTCGTCGAGCAACGGCTCGATAGCGATGTCGGCATCGCCACCGTTTACGGGAACTTGGCCTAAGCCGATGATCGCCCGATTGGCGGGAATACCGGCATCGCGCAAGCCGGCGCGGTAACCGAGCAGCCGGTCACGTACGGGCGTCCCCTGGCGTTTGCGATGCGCGCTTACCGTAAGCAGAATGGCCGGGCGGCGGCATCCGCTCGCGACCAGATGGGCGACGGCACGGCGGATGCCGGCGCGGCGGTCCGGTTTGACGTAGCAGGCGGCGGGCAAACCGCTGGGCGGATCAAGGTAAACGACATGCTCCATCCGGGACAACCGTTGCGGAACATAACGAGAAACAGATTCGGCAAACTCATGCCGCAGGCATAGAATCCCCTCGACACGGTGCGCCATGAAATCCTCGACATAGGCGTCTACATCTTCGGGGGCATGCAAATGGCCGACGATTATGCGAAATCCGCGTTGTCGCAGCAAACGGTCCAGAAAAGCCAGGCGATGATGTTGCACCTCGGCCTCGGCATCGCCCATCAGCACGCCGATCAGTCCGCTGCGTTTGCCGCGCATCAATTGCGCCGGACCGCAGGGCGAGTAGCCGAGACGGTCCGCCGCTTCGCGAATCCGGCGGGCGGTTTCGGAACTGACCCAGGAACGCGGATTGCGTGTCGCTCCCAGCACCGCGGAGACGCTGCGTTGCGACACCCCCACGTCGCGGGCAATATCCATTTGGGTTACATGAACCATCATGACGCTTAATCAGGAATTGTTTGAGTAAATGAGTGCATCAATTTGTCGTGCATTGGCGGTTTCAAGCAATCTTTTGGGTGTCGGGTATCGGCAAACGGTGATTTCATCTCCGTTTGGCTGCGCTTCCCTCAACCGAAAACATCAACTACGTAGAAGGAGTGTAGCATACGGAACGCGCGCGTCAAGCGTGAAGTCGATGACGAGTCTCACTGTGAACGGTTACATTTTTAATTGAGTTCCGGGTGACAGTTCAGCGCTCCACCCGTCTCCGATTCATTGCAATCGAAACAGCGTGCCGCGCGAGCGCGACGTTTGCTCGTAGGCGCCCAGATCGACGACGATCCCCGCGGTTCCGTAGCGGCCGCGTTGCAGACGCGGCGCGCCATCAAGATCGACAGCGTCCGCGTGCCAATCCCGATTGGTTCCGGCATCAATGGCGGGACTGGTCACCTCATCGTGAATCCAGTTGTCGGTCTCATGATGGCGACGGCCTTTACGGGTTTGCAAACGATAATTGCCGGCGTCGGGATCGACGAACAAAGGATCATCGTCAAGGATCGCATCACCCGCATAACCGCCTTCGACGAGCGAATAGGACACCGTAACGTCCCCGCCGGCGATACTGTCGCCGTTGCCCCACAGAATGCTGTTGATCACGTTGACCGTCGAACCGCTGTCAATGCCTTCGAGTGAGTTGGTGGCGATCGTCACGTTTTCGAGATCGGCCGCCGTTACCGTGCCGATGATGTATAGACCGCCAGCCGACAAATCTTGTGTGCCGCCGGATGCTGTTGAACATTCAACCTCGTTATCCGCGATCACGACATTCTTGAAGTCCAAAATCCGTCCGGAAAAATATACGCCGCCGCCGCGGGCGGATCCGGCACTGTTACCGCGCGCGGCAATCCGGTTGTCTACGATTTTGGAATCGCGCACCGTCAACACCCCGTTTAAGCAGTAGATGCCGCCTCCATGGACTACGGCGCTGCTGCTGTTTTGTCTGTTTTTCCCGTTGTTCCCCCGAACAATGCAGTTGGTTAGGGTGAACGCGCTTGAGGCCGCATAGATACCCGGAGCGCTTCGATTCGCCGCAGTTTGTAAGTCATATCCTCCGTTATCTTCAATGATGCATCCGGCCAGCACGACGCCGCGACTGTTGTCGATGCGTAATCCGCCGCCGTGCCAGGTCTCGCCGCCGCGCAGGGGGATTTGGCGCAGTTGCGCCCAGTGCGAATGCTTCATTGCCATAACCCGTGTGCCTGATCCGACGGCATCGAATACCGTTTGCGTTGCATCGGTTCCCAGAATTTGAATCCCGGGTTCATCCGGCAGCGCCAACGGGAATTGTTCGCCGGTTGTCGCGATCGCATAGTGGCCCGTGGCCACATGAATCCGGGTTCCGGCATGCGCCAGCGTCAATGCCTTGGCGAGGGTTC
>PWZG01000513.1 GCA_003567575.1 PVC group bacterium
AAAGCCGTTGCGAGTGCCACTGGGGCAGTTGCCGATCCGATTTCGGAATCGGTCCGGCGCTTGCGCGAAAGCCTCCCTGCGGAGCGCATCTATCTTTTCGGTTCCCGTGCGCGTGGCGATGTCGGGGCAGATAGCGACTATGATTTTCTGGTCGTTGTCAACGACTCGCCGCTCCCGCGCTACAAGCGCGAGCAGAAGGCCTTCCGGGCACTATGCGGCATGGGCATCGCCAAGGACGTGCTGGTTTTCACCAAGCGTGAATTCGAAAAGGGTCTGGCGGTCATAACCTCTCTGCCGGCGACAGTTGTGCGCGAAGGGAGGCTGCTCTATGGTCAATGAGGCGCTCTAGGAAGTGAAAGCGTGGCTGGCCAAGGCCGGCAACGACCTGAGAGGGGCGGAAGTGGACTTGGCCGCCGATCCGCCTTTGGTCGAGGACGCGCTGTTTCATTGTCAACAGGCAGCGGAAAAAGCCATGAAGGCTTTTCTGACCGCGCACGATACCCCCTTTCGCAAGACGCACGATCTCGACGAACTGGCTTCGGTTTGCGAGCGGATTGATGCGTCGTTGAAAGACGCGCTTAATCCTGCCCGCGATCTGACGGTCTTTGCATGGGAATTTCGGTACCCCGGGTCGGATGATCCGCCCCCGGAAGCCGAGGCCTATGATTCGTTGAGTTTGGCCCGTGCCGCTGTGCAAGCCATCCGCGAACGACTGCAAAAACACTTGGGCTTTGATGACGACAAACCTGATTTGATGACGGAAGAAACGGAAACCTGACGAAAGGAAGCTCACGAGAGCAATGACGCGACAGCCACATAGAATTCGTAACCGTTCACGGCTTATGGGCCATCGTCTAATTGTAGGACGGGATGCCATCCCGTCCCACCCTTGAAAGAAAGCAGGCCGTTTTGTCATCCCGAGCGAAGTCGAGGGATCTCCCGTCTCACCGATCAGGCATGAGATCCCTCGACAAGCTCGGGATGACAGCGTGAATGGCCACGTATGTCATATGGAAATACCGTTGCCCGTGAACGGTTACTAGAATTCTTGGCCGCCGTAGCCCTTTGGGCGAAGGCGGATGCGTTAGCGCAAGTATCGTCCTGCGGAAAACTGGCAAGTTTTGATTACTGGAACGAACTGGCGGAAGCGTGCCCACTCGGGCGCGGCTTCTGCTTCATGTTTCTCCAAAGGGATGCCAGTCCCTCCGAAGAGCGTGGACAGATGTCCGCGCCTCTTTTTTTGGCGCGATGCATCGTCCGCGAGAGGCGGAGATGAATGCGAAAAAAGGAGGGCCTAAAATGAATTCAAATCATGACAGTGCGGCTACGATGAACTGACCGGACAGCGAAAGCGGTACCGCATTGTCGATCTGGAGCGTCTTCTTGATCGTACGGGTTTTTCAACCATGGACGAATTCGCACGCTTCTACATGGAGAGCATCGAACAGGCGCTCGCAGGCGGGCGGTCGGAACGTCAGGCATGGTGGACGGAGGCGGTTGCCGTCGGCAGCGAGGATTTCATTAATGATGCAGCTCAAGCGTGTACCTATCGTCGGTCAATGGACACTTCCTGACCTCATTGGCCGTCAGTGCTGTATTCGTGCTCAAGGGAATGCTTGCAGCGGCTTGAAGCGCGGTTCCTGAAGTTTATCCCCACGGAAAACGTTTGGCGGAACCATTTCCCTTATCCGAAGGAAATCCATGTGGGTGCTTTGTGGGTGCTTTTGACCATGGTGTTTCAGCGTGTTCCGGGGTGTTGCCATGGCAGGCGCCCGAAGCGGCGGAATGCCGAAAACAGCGAAAAACCCCAATAAAAAAGGGGTTTTCCGTTAAGAAAACTCCTTAAAAATTGGTAGCGGGGGTAGGATTTGAACCTACGACATTCAGGTTATGAGCCTGACATGTAAACCGCGTTTTTATTAGTTTATTTCAATAATTTCTTGTGATATAGTCCTTGTGTATGTGAATGTGTATGTAAAAGGCCCCGATTAGCAGGACGATTGTTTCACGATATCTCTTTGAATTTCAGATCGTAACGAAAGGAATGGAATCATGAGTGTGGTACTTCTGAAAGGCCGAAATGGACTGCCCCGCCGACATTGGTACGGTGAATATGTTGACGGTGGAAAACGCCGGTTGATGAATCTAAACGTATTGGTCCGGGGCGAACAGCCGGCCAGTTTGCGGGATACCGGCGACCCTGCTTTTGAACGCTCCAGGGCCGCCGCCGAAAAGGCTCTGGCCTCTTACCTGGATGAAGTCCGCAGGAAAGGTCGCGCCGAGCATTTGACCGAACTGTTGATCGAGTCGAAGACCGGTCGCGCGGTCGAGTACGCCAGGCTGGAGGATCTGGCCCAGCGGTGGCGCTCCCTGGGCCGGGAATCCGCCCCAAGTGAAGCCTACCTGAAAGGATGCGACGCCGTGTTCAAACGGTTTGTCGAGTTTATGGCTACCCGGAACCCGAAAGCCGGTTTTTTGTACGAGGTGACCCCCGATGATGCCGGCGCCTATATGGCCGCCTTGCATCAGATTCTGGCGCGTAAGACCGTCCGGGATAACGCCAAGCTGCTGAATAAGGCGTTTGAACGGGCTTTGCCGGTTGGCGCCGGGAATCCGTTTGCCGGTTTCGTCGGACGCCGGGCAGCCGGCGAGAGCGAAGTGGTCCACCGGAAACCGTTTTCGCCCGAAGAGTTGCAGTCCCTGCTGGACGCCGCGCGCGATGATGAGTTCATGTATCCGCTGATCGTGACGGCCGCCTGTTCCGGTATGCGCCGGGGCGATGTGTGCGCATTGAAGTGGGATGCCGTCGATTTGAATGGCGGAATGCTGGCCGTGAAGACGTCGAAGACCGGGGCGACCGTCGAAATCCCGATTTTCAAGCCGT
>PWZG01000204.1 GCA_003567575.1 PVC group bacterium
CTGGTCACATGATAAGTTGCATCAGAATACTCACCCCTTGATTGCCGTGCCATGCCAACCCTGCTCATTCACATGCTTGCCGGCAACATCGTATAAACAACCAACGTTGTAAAGTTTATTATGAAGGACCCCTATCTGCCTGCGCCATCATTCGCATGGATACGCAACTCACATCAAAATGACGTTTACGGCACACACGATTGAAATCCATCCATTGGATCAATTTCGAGCATCAAAACATAACCATCAAAACTCTTTCCCATGATTTTCGATAAATCATTTTGTCGAATTCCGATAATCCTTAGGAAGTAAAAAAATATAAAAGGAATCAACCTGATGATTAACCGAAAAACCGTTGTCCGGTCACGATCTTGCCGCCTCGAGGTTGCGGTGTGTGTGTTCCTGGCTGTTCTCGCGGCGGCGCCGGCAGAGGGCGGCGTTGATCTGGTGCGCGACGGAACGGCGCGAGCGGTGGTGATAACGGCCGACGACCCGACACCGGTTGCGAAACATGCGGCCAACGAACTCATCGATCATATCGAACGGGCGACCGGTGTCCGGCTGGATCTGGCGACGGAATCTACGATTCCCGATCCATCGCAAAACCGGGTTTATATCGGTGATACCCGGGCGGCGAGGACGGCCGGCATCGACGTGGACGCGTTGACCGATGAGGCGGCGGTTCTGCGCGCGACGGATCGGGCGCTGTATATTGTCGGCCGCGAAAACGCGGCGGATCCCCTGGATCAGAACAACCGCCATTCCGGGACGTTATGGGGTGTCTACGAGTTGCTTGACCGCGACCTGGGGGTGCGCTGGTTGTGGCCGGGACCGCTTGGCGCCCATGTGCCGGCGACGGATCGGATCCATGTCGGCGAGCGGGACGAGCGGTTGGTTCCGCATTTTACCCGGCGCCGTTTACGCACGGCGCGATCGCGTTGGAATGATCCCCGCATCGGGTTCAGTCCCGAGGGTCTGGAGCGCTACGAGGCCGCCCAAACCTTGTTTTTGCGCCGTCACCGCATGGGCCGCGGCGAAGATCCGCGACCGTACACCGGCCATTCGTTCGGACGCTGGTGGCGCACCTATGGCGCGGAGCATCCGGAATGGTTTCAGAAACTACCGCCGGACGACGAGATCGATCCCTGGCTGGCGCGCTTGCCCGAGCCCTATCGGCGAAGCGACGGGTTGCGCGAGGATCGACGCGGACCGGCGAATCCCGACCGCTCCGGTTTTGTTTCGATGTGTGTCTCGAACCCGGACCTTCACCGGGAAATCGTGGCCCGTTGGGCGCGCCGGCACGAGAGGAATCCGGAGGCGTTGCGCATCAATATCGGCGAAAACGATATTCCCGCCTTTTGTGTCTGCGCCGCATGCCGGGCGCTTGACGATCCTCAACCCGATGCGCATGAACTGGCGGCCATGTCGCCGAACATACGCGCCCTGTACGAACCTTTCAATGCCGGCGCCCGGTACGCGCATTTTTGGCAACGGGTCCACGCCAAGGCCGCCGCCATTGATCCGAATGTGATCGTGACGGCCTACGTGTACATGAACTACTTCGTGGCCCCGGACCCCCCGTTCGAATTACATCCCAATATCACGCTCGGATTCGTTCCCTGGCAGGGATGGGCGAATTGGATGCCGCCGCGCAGCGAGACCGAACAGCAATGGTTGATGGACCAATGGGACCGCTGGGTCGCGACCGGCGCCACCCTGTATTACCGGCCGAATTCGTTGCTGGACGGATATGCCATGCCCTACGTCTATACGCGCGAACTGGCGGCGTTGTTTCAACATTTTGCCGCCAATGGAATGATCGGCACGGATTACAGCAGCTTGACCGGCCAATGGGCCGTCCAGGGGCCCACGCTCTATGTGCTGACGCGGTTGCATACCCGGCCCTTCGATGATCTCGATGCATTGCTGGCCGAGTATTATCAAGCGTTCGGTCCGGCCGCCGGCCATGTCGAGGCCTATTTCGATTTTTGGGAGGCGCATACCCGTCAATTGCGCGGCGGACAACTGGCCTGGCATGCCGCGCCCGCCCACCGCATGTTTCCGCCGGAATCGTTTCAAGCGGCGGGCGCCCATCTCGAGCGCGCGGCGGCCGCCGCCGGTGACGCCGACGGAATTTATGCGCGACGCGTGGCGTTTTTGCGGGATGGTCTGACGCACGCGCGTCTAACCGCCGCCATGACAGCCCGGTTCGCCGACCGCGACGCCGATCGCGCGCAGCAGCGCGAGGCCTTGGAATCCCTGGCGGCGTTCCGGCGCGCCGTCGAAGACCGGTTGATCGCCAATTATTCGCCCTTATGCCGTGAGCCCTTCGAAGGCCGCTGGGTTCATGCGCTCGAGGAATGATGTGGTCGGCCGTTTCCAAGGGAATGTCAGGAAATGCCGCGATGTGTTTCTCGAGTTTCTCGAACTGCGCATTTTCGCGTAGGCCGAAAAAGATCTCCTGCCTGATGGGGCCGATGATGTCGACGCGATGTTCAAGAATCAGGCTCCGGAATTCCCGCACGACAAAGGACTCTACCTTGCTGCGGCGGCGAAGGGCTTCGGACCGGACACTGGTGTCCACAAGTACCCTCACGAATGCCTTCCGGGCGTACGTCTCGGGGCTGAACGCGGCCGACCGCGTGAAACACTGCCCCGTCGCCTCGATTCTCCTGAAGCGTGACAGGGCGAAGGTCGCCACACGCTTTTTCTCCACGTTCCAAGCAATCAGGTACCAGTTCCCGTGGTAGGCGAGCAGGTGGTAAGGGTGCAGTTCGTACTCGGAAACCCGCCCGTCGAAGGTCTGGTACGTCGCCCGGATCGCCTCGCGGCGCTCAACGCATCCCGCCAGCGCCGCCCATATCTCGGGATCGATCCGCAC
>PWZG01000476.1 GCA_003567575.1 PVC group bacterium
GAGAGGAGTGTCACAAATCGTCCACCGTAATCGTCGCCCGTACGCGTCCACCGGTCCCCCACCCGTTCTCAGAGACAAGTGGGGGCAAACTCAATCGACCCTAACTATTCCGTAACCTTTGCCGTAAACTCCATCGATTCATTCAGTTGCCGCGACTGAACCCCGAACTCCGAATTACGCGCCGGCCGCAAATGTGGCGGCCACAATATCCCGCATTTCCTTTTCCCTTTGCTCCATGGAACTGATCAACTGGAATTGCGTGCGGGCGCGGTCGAGATTCTGGTTTGTGCGATGCGTTTTGAAGTATGTGTCGCCTTCAAGATAATCGGTCAGGAAACGGATTCCGATGGTGAACGTGATCAGTCGGCCGGAAATTGCGAGAAGCTCGATTTCAGCGGGTTGGAGAAATGGTCCGGCGGTTTCATGATATCCTTCCACGAGCGGGCGGAACAGATCGAGGCGGAAGATATCGCGATCAGGATCCGGTTGATCTTCGGGTGCATCGCGGGTGCAGGTACGCACCAGGTCGCCGAAATCGTAGAGACTGGATCCGGACATCACCGTGTCCAAATCGATCACGCAGACACCTCGCCCGGTCAGGCAGTCGAGCATCACGTTGTTGAGCTTGGTATCGTTGTGCGTTGTATGGTACGGCAGCCTCCCATCCGCAAGACGGTCCGTGACAACCGCGCACAGGGGCTCGCGCGCCAGGGCGAAATCGATGTCAGCGGCTGCCGCGGCGGCGCGATTGCATACATCGCGCTCGATGGCGCCGCGCAACGCCGCAAACCGGCGCGGGGTATGATGGAAGAAAGGGATGGTCTCGTGCAATGGTCCGCCCGGCAGGTCGGTCAGCAAGTGCTGGAAACGACCGAACGCCCGCGCTGCCTCGCGCGCCTGGTCCGCCGTTTCGCAGATATCGTAGGTGCGGGCGTTTTCGATAAATACATATGTTCGCCAATAGTTTCCCTCCGGATCACGGAAGAAATCCGCGCCGTCCCACGTGGGTATCAGCGACAACGCTTCCCGGTCCGGATCCGCGCCGGGAATCGCCGCGAGTTTTCGGCGCAGATGCCGGATAACACGCGAGATATTGTCCATGATAAGCGACGGATCATTGAATACTTGGTGATTGATACGCTGGTGAAGTGTACGTATGCGGGTTCCGTTGCAGTCCCACCATGCGATGTACGTGTCATTGATATGCCCGTTGCCGTAAGGTTCAGCGCTCAGAAAACGGCCCGAAATACGGAAATTCCGGGTGATGGAAAAAAGATTGTGGTTCATGGCCGAAGGTGATACCATAATCGGCGATGCTAATGCAACTTTTTTTTATGCTTGACGGATGGGCACTTTTTTGGGCATGCTCATTGCCATGAATTGTTTGGGAAGGACGTGACGGACGGGGTACGTTCGACATAATTTGTTTCAGAGGGGTTGTTTATGTTCAATCTATTGCTCGGGTTGTTTTCCGACGATATCGGGATAGACCTTGGCACGGCCAATACGCTGGTCTATGTGCGGGATCGCGGGATTGTTCTGCGGGAACCGTCGGTCGTGGCTGTCCAGAGCGGCACCAAGAAGGTGTTGAAGGTCGGTCTTGAAGCCAAACGCATGGTGGGCAGAACACCCGGCAACATCCAGGCCATACGCCCGATGAAACAGGGCGTGATCGCCGATTTCGAAATCACCGAAGCCATGCTGCGGCATTTTATCCGCAGCGTACATAATCGTAAGTTCTGGGCGCGACCCAGAGTGATTATTGCCGTACCCAGCGGCATTACCGAAGTTGAAAAACGGGCAGTCAAGGATTCGGCGATGCATGCGGGCGCGCGCGCGGTTTTCCTTATCGAAGAACCGCTGGCGGCAGCCATCGGCGTCGGACTGCCCATTCAGGAACCCGCCGGCAACCTGATTGTCGATATCGGGGGCGGCACCACCGAGGTGGCCCTGATATCGCTCGGGCAGATAGTTTTCTGCCGCAGCGTCAGGGTCGGCGGCGATGAACTGGACGAGTGTATCGCCCAGTATATGAAGAGGGTTTACAATTTGATGATCGGGGAACGGACGGCCGAAGATATCAAGATAACGATCGGATCGGCCTATCCGTTGGAGCAGGAATTGACGTTGGAAGTCAAGGGACGCGACCTGGTAGCCGGGTTGCCGAAAACCATTACCGTCACCTCGGAAGAAATTCGTGAAGCATTGCAAGATCCTATCTCGTCCATTATCGAGGCCATCCGGTTTACGCTCGAACGATGTCCACCGGAATTGTCCGGTGACTTGATCGATCGCGGGCTGGTAATCGCCGGTGGCGGATCAATGCTGCGCGGTATCGAGAAACTGATGGCGGAACAAACTGAGCTGCCGGTCCATGTGGCCGAAGATCCGCTCAGTGCGGTTGCCGAGGGAACCGGTGTGGTTCTGAACGCGTTGAATCTCCTGCTGCAAAGCGGCGGCATCGAGTAGCCGGAATACGGTTGCTGCGATGGGTCCCGTCATATCCCCGATCCTCTGCCGATGACAGGCTTGTGCCGGTTGTTAACCGGTAACATGCGCGGAGAATCGTGAAAGGGAAAACGCTATATCTGCCGGCGGCCATTATGCTGGCGTTGGGAATACTGTTTGTGTTGCCGTCGCCGTCCGCCCGTATGCTAAAAGGTCTGGTGCGCGACGCCATGGCCCCATATCATTCTTTGACGGCGGCATTCGGCGCGGGAGTACGGCAACGCATCGATCGCCGGCGACAACGTCATACCTTGGCCGATCAGGTGGCCGAACAACAAGCCGAACTGCAAACGTTGAGACGTAAAGCTCTGGAACTCAGCGGTGTACGTGAGGAGAACGCGGCCCTGCGGCGCCAGTTGAATTACGTATCTC
>PWZG01000586.1 GCA_003567575.1 PVC group bacterium
ACCCCGGCCCTCTCCCAGAGGGAGAGGGAGATCACGCGAGTGAACGGCTAACGGTTTTCTTGTTTTTCATGGCGGTTTCGTTAGAATAAGGCACTAATATCTTGTTTGTATTGGGTGTTTTACTTTTGGTCTTTAGGTATTTTGGTTTTTTTTGGGTACTTGGGTATTTCGTCATTCGTCATTATACTCAACATCGCGCAGGGATCAAGCGCCGTGACACTGAAATACCGACGAAGTGATATGCGCCCGGGATAATCCGCACTGTTGTCAACGAAAGATCCATGTGGTAAAGTTAACCTTCAATGATCCCTTTAAAGAAATGGCGTGGCCCTCCGGCAGCCGATCCCGACCGCGTTACATCCATGGCGCGCGTTTTGGATTTGCCGCGCGCTGTAGCAGCCGTGCTTTTGCGGCGTGGTATCGATGAAACTGTTGCGCCCGCCTTTCTCGATCCGCGCTTGGCCAACCTTTGTGATCCGTTTTTGCTGCCGGACATGGTGGCCGCCGTCGACCGTTTGTGGCAAGCCATCGACGGCGGAGAACGGATAACCGTTTTCGGGGATTATGATGCCGATGGAATAACCGCCGCGGCACTTGCGGGGCGCGTGCTCAAGGCACTCGGCGGTGTCGTCGAAATTCATTTACCGCACCGGTCCGATGAAGGGTACGGCTTGAGTTTGACTTCGTTACGAAGGTGTCTGCATGACACACGCCCCGATCTATTGCTGACGGTCGATTGCGGCAGTTGCAGCGCGATCGCCGTGGAAGAGGCCTTGCGTACCGGCATCGGCACGATTGTCACCGATCATCATATTTTAATGGAGCCTCCTGCGCCAAAGGCGCTTGCGGTGGTCAACCCGCAACGTACGGATTGGCCGTCATCGCCGGAGGTGACTGTACTGGCCGGAGTCGGCGTTGCATTTAAACTCTGTCATGCCCTGGTCAAGCAGGGACGGCAACGCGGCAGTGCGGCCGCCGCGGCAATCGATTTGCGCGATTACCTTGAGCTGGTTGCACTGGGAACCGTTGCCGATGTTGTGCCTTTAGTGGGAGAAAACAGGATTATGGTTGCTGCCGGTCTCAAACAGATCAATCGCCGGCCCGGTCCGGCGTTGCGCGCCTTGATGGCTGTGGCCGGTACGCGGACGCCGATAACCAGCCATCATATCGCGTTCGCACTGGCTCCCCGGCTGAACGCCGCCGGCCGGCTGGGCGACGCCCGGACGGCCTTGGATTTGCTGATGAGCGACGATGCGGCGGCGGCGGCGCGTCTGTCGGGAACTTTGGATAAAGCCAACCAGGAGCGGCGCGCATTGGTGGAAAAGCTGATGACCGCCGCGGAATTCCAGATTGCGACATTACGGCGGCCCACCGATCCGTTTGGAATTGTTATCGGAGACAACGACTGGCATATTGGTGTCATCGGCATTGTTGCCTCGCGTATTGCGCAAAGATACAATCGTCCGACCGTCGTGGTTTCCTTCGATGGAAACGGTCACGGCCGTGGTTCGGCGCGCAGTATCGACGCGTTCCACCTGCTTGACGGTCTCAAATCCTGTGCCGACATCCTGCTGACATTCGGCGGTCATGAGCTGGCGGCCGGTCTTTCGCTGCATGCCAACGAGTTCGATACGTTCCGGCACCGTTTCAACCAGGCCGGCGCCGCGATTCTGGACGGTCGTGATCTAAGGCCGGTCATAACCATCGACGAATGGTTGGCGCCCAGTGAAATCAATGCCGAACTGATTGCTGCGTTGGACAGGCTGGGACCGTTCGGTGAAGGCAATCCACAACCGGTACTGGCGTTACGCAACATCCGGCTGCGCGGCCGGCCGCGACCGATCGGCAACGGGGACCACCTTAAAATGACGATCGAATGCGGAGCAACCCCGCTCGATGCCGTCGGATTCAACCTTGGCCGTCGGGACGTTCCGGTAAAGGCCCTGGATGTTGCGTTCCGGCCGGTGTTGAATGAATTCCGCGGCATAACCAGCCTGCAGTTACAGTTGCAGGATTTCCGGGCGACAACGGCGGAATAATGGCGCCGTGCTGATGGCGCCGTGATTTTTTTTCTTGTATTTCCCGGACCGAAGACTATACTTTATTTCTTTCAATTGATCTCTCTGCAATGCCGGAGTCCCATGGACCATCCAAAAGAAGCGTGTGGCCTGTTTGGTATTTACGGTGCGCCGAAGGCGGCGCCGCTGATTTACCAAGGCCTTTTCTCCCTGCAACATCGCGGTCAGGAAGGGGCCGGCATCGTCACCAGCGATGGAACCCGAGTCCGCTGCGTTAAAGGCAACGGACTGCTCAACGAAGTAGCGGCACGCACGGATTTTAAAGAACTGGATGGGCATCTGGGTATTGGTCACGTGCGCTATTCGACCACTGGCGGTTGCCGGATAGACAATGTGCAACCGCTTCTGGTTGAATGTATCGACGGCATGTGGGCCATTGCCCACAACGGCAACCTGGTCAACGCGGGAAAGTTGCGTCAGATGTATCAGGAATCCGGCGCCATTTTCCAGACCAGCACCGACAGCGAGGTGCTGATTCATCTATTGGCGGATCCGATGTACCGGACGCGGCCCCGCCGTGTTGCCCGTGCATTAAGCGAATTGCGCGGCGCTTTTTCGTTCCTGCTGATGACCGAACGGTGTCTCATCGCGGCGCGCGATCCGCTCGGTTTCAAACCGTTATCCATCGGGCGGCTGGGCGATGCCTGGGTTTTCGCGAGCGAAACCTGCGCCTTGACCCAAGTCGGCGCGACATACGAGCGCGATGTCCGGCCGGGAGAACTGGTTGTCGTGGATGAAACCGGCCTGCACAGCGATTTTTTCAGCGAACCGCCGACGGATCGCGGGGCGCAATGCGTGTTCGAGCTGGTCTACTTTGCCCGTCCCGACAGCCGTGTTTTCGGGCATAACATCCACATCGTCCGCTATCAATCCGGACGTAATCTGGCGCGGGAACATCCGGCCGAGGCCGATGTGGTCGTACCCGTACCGGACAGCGGTAATTCCGCGGCACTGGGTTTTTCGCAGGAAAGCGGGATTCCGCTGGACTACGGGTTTATTCGCAACCATTACATCGGCCGTACGTTCATAATGCCGGAGATCATTCAACGACATCAAGGCGTCGATATGAAACTGGCCATCGTTGGCGACGTTGTCCGCGACAAGCGAGTTGTCGTCGTCGACGATTCCATTGTCCGGGGCACGACGTCGCGACGGCGCATCGAGTTGTTACGTCAAAACGGGGCGCGCGAAATACATTTGCGTATATCGTCACCGCCGACGCGGCATCCTTGTTTTTTCGGGATTGATTTCCCGACCACGAAAGAGCTGGCGGCTGCCGACCGCGATATGGAGCAATTACGCGAATTTCTCGGTGTGGATTCGCTGGGCTATCTTAGTCTTAAAGGTTTGCTGGAGCCGATCGGCGGAGCGAAGAAATATTGTTCCGCCTGTTTCAGCGGCGATTATCCGGTTGCCGTGGAAGGTTCAAGCGGAAAGCGGGGCGTAGAACGTTTCCAAACCACGCTGAATCTTAACCAACAGAAAACGGAACCATGACCCGGCATATTTTCGTTACAGGCGGCGTCGTCTCGTCGCTCGGCAAAGGATTGACTTCAGCGTCCCTGGCGTTGCTGATGATGAAGCGCGGCTATCGCGTAGCTTTGCAGAAGCTGGATCCTTATCTCAATGTGGATCCTGGTACCATGTCGCCGTTCCAGCATGGTGAAGTTTATGTTACCGACGACGGCGCCGAGACGGATCTGGATCTAGGGCACTACGAACGCTTTACCGGTTTGGGCTGTTCCCGCAAGAGCAATTACACGACCGGCCGTATTTACAGCGAACTCATTGCGCGCGAACGTGCCGGCGATTTTCTCGGCCAGACGGTGCAGGTCATACCCCACGTTACCGACGCCATAAAAAATGCAATCCGGTTGCTGGACGCGGATGATGTCGATATTGCCATTACCGAGATCGGCGGGACCGTCGGCGATATTGAATCGTTACCGTACCTGGAAGCCATTCGCCAATACCGGCAGGAAATCGGCCGCGACAATGGGTTGTTCATTCACCTGACACTGGTGCCGTATATCAAGGCCGCCGGTGAAATGAAAACCAAGCCTTCGCAGCAATCGGTGGGTTTATTGCGCAATATCGGCATTTTCCCCGATGTCTTGATCTGTCGTTGTGAACGTGCAATGAAAAGGGAACACCGGGAAAAACTGGCGTTATTCTGCAATGTCGACCGTGAACTGGTTATCGAGGAGCGTGATGTACGCCATTCGATTTATGAAGTTCCGGTTGAACTGGCGAGGCAGGACGTCGATGTTTATATTTTGGAAAAGCTAGGGTTACACGTTCATCGCCTTGATATGGAGCAATGGCATGACATGCTGCGGCGATTGCTGCGCCCGCAACACGGCGATGTGGAAATTGCCGTTGTCGGTAAATACATCAGCCATCAGGATGCTTACAAGAGCGTTTACGAAGCGCTGACGCACGGTGGTATTGCCAACGATATGCGCGTCAAAATCCGCGGCATCGAGTCGGAACAAATAGAACAAGCCGGTTGCCGGACGCTGCTTGACGGCGTCAGCGGTATCCTTGTGCCGGGCGGTTTCGGTGACCGTGGTATAGACGGCAAAATCGCGGCGATCCGGTATGCGCGTGAAAATAAAGTTCCTTTTTTCGGTATTTGTCTGGGCATGCAATGTGCCGTCATGGAATTTGCGAGGCATGTCGTCGGCCTGGCGGGCGCCAACAGTGCGGAATTCGATCCGCAAACAACGCATCCCGTCATCGACCTGATGTGCGAACAGAAACAGGTAGCAAACCTTGGCGGCACCATGCGGCTGGGCGGGTTCCCGTGTCGTTTGACCGCAAACAGCCGCAGCCACAGCGCTTATGGCCGGGAAGAAACGCGCGAGCGACATCGTCATCGCTACGAATTGAACAATGCCTACCGTGATCGTCTGGCTGAAAACGGGATGACCGTTACCGGTGAATTCATTGAGGGACAACTGGCCGAAGTCATCGAGTTGGCGGATCATCCCTGGTTTGTGGGTTGCCAGTTTCATCCGGAATTCCAGTCGACGCCGCTTGATGCGCATCCGCTGTTCCGGGAATTTATCGCGGCGGCAATGATACATGCGAAGGGCGCGCTAAACGCCGCGTGTGCGCGCCCATCCGATGCATCCGCGGCGCAAGACCATCGGAGTTACCCGTAACCGGCCACTTGCGCGGCTAATATTCATGGAAAACGGTATGACTTGGAACTGGAAAGAGCAACGGCAAAAAAAAGCGTTTCTGGCGTTGGCGGACGGATCCGTTTTTCGCGGTTATTCGGTTGGCGCAAACCGCGATACGGTGGGTGAAATCGTCTTCAACACCGGAATGACGGGCTATCAGGAGATATTAAGCGATCCATCCTACAATGGCCAGTTTGTCCTGATGACATACCCTGAAATCGGCAATACGGGCGTTAACAGCGACGACATGGAATCGCGGGGTTTTTGCGCCAATGGCTTGATTGTGCATGCGATGAATGTTCCGAGCAACTGGCGTTCCGAAGCGTCGCTCGCGCAATTCCTGCAACAACACGGTATCCCGGCGATTGCCGGGATTGATACCCGTGTCCTGACCGCCAAACTGCGCGATCAAGGCAGTACCAAGGCCTTTATGTGCGTCAGCGGCAATCTGGCGCCGGAGGATGCCGTCGAGCAAGCGGTACAATGGCCGGGTCTTGACGGTCAGGATTACGCCGGCCGGGTAACCTGCGAAACGATCCATGCATGGGATCCGACCGGCGAACAGAGCCGTTCATGGGATCATCCCGACGAACCGTTACCGCCGGCGGATATGAAGATTGTGGCATACGATTTCGGCATGAAACGGAATATCCCGCGCAGTCTTCGACGCCATGGATTCGCGGTTACAGTCGTTCCGGCGCATACAACGGCTGCCGAAGTTCTGGCACTGGAACCGGACGGTGTTTTTCTTTCGAACGGACCGGCTGATCCGGCTGCCGTCACCTATGCGGTGGACGCCGCGCGTGAATTACTCGGCAAGGTACCGCTGATGGGTATCTGCCTGGGACACCAGCTTCTCGGGCTGGCGACCGGGGCCGCAACGTATCGGCTTAAATTCGGGCACCATGGTTGCAATCATCCCGTCAAGGATCTGGCGACATCGGCCGTGGAAATTACTTCGCAAAACCATAACTTCGCCGTCGCCGCGGATACATTGAACGGTAGCGCGGTGGAAATCACGCATATCAACCTGAACGATGAAACCGTTGAAGGCATCCGGCATCGGACGGAACCGATGTTCGCCGTACAATATCATCCCGAGGCCTGTCCTGGACCCCACGATGCCGGACATCTGTTTCAACGATTCAGGCAACTTATCCTGAACGCCTGAATAATAAATGAAAACCACTCAATGGATCGCCATACTTGATTTCGGCTCGCAATACAGCCAATTGATCGCACGCCGCGTCCGTGAACAGCGGGTATATTCCGAGATCGTGCCTTTCGATATTTCCGCGGCGGATTTGATGAAACGCGCGCCTTCGGGGATTATCCTTTCCGGCGGTCCCGCCAGTGTCTTCGACCCCGAGGCGCCACTGTGCCATCAGGATATTTTCAATCTCGGTATCCCTATATTAGGTATTTGTTACGGGATGCAGATGATCGTGCGAACCCTGGGCGGCATCGTCGAACCGGCTTGTTCCCGCGAATTCGGCGACACGCAAATCACGATCACGGATACCAACTCGTTGTTCAAGGATATGCCCGACCGGCTCCAGGTATGGATGAGTCATGGTGACCATGTGGACCGTATGCCGGATGGTTTTCATGTGCTGGCGAAAACCACCGCCTGTCCGGTCGCCGCGATTGCCGACAATGAACGCAATATCTACGGCCTGCAATTTCATCCTGAAGTCGCGCATACACCACGGGGTACAGATATCATACGCCGCTTCGTTTTCGATGTCTGCGCCTGTGACGGCGATTGGGAAATGTCGCGTTTCATCAAGGATGCGATGGCAAAGATCAAGCTCCAGGCGGGCAAGGAACACGTGGTATGCGGCCTGAGCGGCGGCGTTGATTCCGCCGTGACGGCCGTTTTGCTGCAACAAGCGATCGGTGATCAGCTCCATTGCATCTTTGTCGACAACGGCCTGTTGCGTAGCGGCGAGATCGAAGCGGTGGAGAAAACGCTGGTTAATTCATTCGGTATCGACCTGATCGTGGTCGATGCCCGCAAATTATTTCTCGATCAGTTGAAGGGCGTCGTCGATCCGGAAGAGAAACGTAAACGGATCGGCAAGACATTCATCGATGTATTTGCCGCGGAATCCCTTAAACTGGGAAACATCAAGTACCTGGCCCAGGGCACGTTGTACACCGATGTCATCGAAAGCGTCTCACCCATCGGCGGCCCTTCGGTGACCATTAAGAGTCATCACAACGTCGGCGGTCTGCCGGCCGATCTGCAATTCGAACTGTTGGAACCGGTACGCGAACTGTTCAAGGATGAAGTTCGCGTCCTGGGCCGCGAACTTGGGATTCCGAACTCTATCATCGATCGCCAGCCGTTTCCGGGACCCGGCCTTGCGGTACGCATCCTTGGTGAAGTCACGGATGAACGGCTCGAGCTGCTGCGCCAGGCGGATATAAGGGTTCAGGAAGAAATCGCCGCCCTGGATAATGCCGCCGACATCTGGCAATCATTTGCTGTTCTGTTACCTATCCAAACCGTCGGTGTCATGGGCGACAGTCGTACTTATGAAAACGTGGCGGCATTGCGCGTTGTCGGCAGCCGCGACGGCATGACCGCCGACTGGGTCCGTCTTCCATACGACACCCTGGCCCGCATATCGAACCGAATAATCAACGAAGTCGCCGGCATTAACCGGGTCGTCTACGATATCAGTTCAAAACCGCCGGCAACGATTGAATGGGAATAATCGTCAGAAACAATCGATGCGCAAAGATAACATGATTCCTATTCCTGTAGTGATTGAAGAAACGACCGGTATCTCACGCCGCGGCGACACGTTGATCGGCGGTATTCCCGTTGCCCGCGGCGTACTGCCGGGAAAATCCGGATGGTACCGCATCGAATCCGAAGACGGCAAACGTTTTACGCTCGAAGGCCGGCCGGCTGCTTTCTGGCCCGACGGATCAGCCAAATGGTTACACTTGTGCGGCACGGTGGATCTGGAGGGCGGCACGTCAAATATTTTCTCGCTTATGCCGGCCGACCCGCCGTTTGAAGATGCCGGTCTGAGGGTCCATCCTGCCGGCGATGCCCTGCGGGTGACGGGCGGAATGCTTGATGTCGTCATCCGACCCGACACCGCCAACTTGGTTGAAGCCGCACTGGCAGGCGAGACACCACGCGCTGTTCTCAAAGCGCCCGGACTATCGGCGCAACTGGGATTCATCGATCCTGAACGACGACAACCGCGTTCCTTTGATTTCGCGTTAACCGATGATGCCGTGCGAACCGTCGTGACCGATGCCGAACGCGTGGTAATTCGCGTTGGCGGCATTTTTCGTGACGAGAACGGCGAACCGGTTTCCGAGTTGATTCTGTTTTTCGAGATTTTGCGTCAACATCCGGAATTGCGCATAGAACCGGTCTGGATTTATCTGGGCCATCCCAACCAGGACTTGGTGGAACGATTAACGGTCTCGGTCCATACGGCGTTACAATCGTCGCCCGACACCGGCTACACCTTTGCCGACGAACGCGGCGCATTCGCGGACATTGTGCAACGGATACGCAACGACGAACGTGGCGGCGACGGTCCCGCCTGGCCCCTGGCGCGACAGGTCCAGTCGGGATCAAGCTTCTATCGCACAGAGAAGAACACGAATCTTCCGGACGCCTCCTGGCTCAAGGCCGTTGAGGGCCGGCGCGCCCAGGGGTGGTGCAATCTCGATGACGGGCAATCGAGGGTGACGGCCGCGATGCGCTATTACTGGCAGGAATATCCGCATTCGCTGTCCGTCGACGCCGAACACGGCACGCTGACATTCGGTCTGATTCCGCCTGAAACGGCGCCGCTTGATCTGCGACGTTATTCGCCGACACTTTACGGCGCCGCCATGTACGAGACCGGTAGCGGTCCTTACAATGTCGAGCTGCACGGTCCGCGCGGTATCGCCAAGAGTCACGAGTTGATGATCCGTTTCGATCCGTCCCAAGACACCGAAAGCGCCGCACGCGCCCTGTTCTTCACGCGACCCTGCCGACCGCTCGCGACGCCGCAATACCTGGCCGGATCCGGCGTACTTGGCCGAGTCAGCAATCCCGAGACCGCACCGGTACCGGCGGCGGAAGCGACGATCGCGGCCATCGTTGAGTATATCCGTCATGAACGTGATTATCGTGGCTGGTACGGATTGATGGATTACGGCGATATCATGTCGTCTTTTTACAGCGACCTCGATCGTTGGGCCTATGACGACGGCGGCTATGCCTGGATCAATACCGAAAGTATGCCCGATTTGGGATTGTGGATGTCTGCATTGCGTGCCGGACGCGCCGACTGGCTGGCCATGGCGATTGATATGTCGCGTCATAATCGGGATGTCGATTGCTACCATCGCGGCCAGCTCAAGGGACTCGGATCCCGTCACAACGTAAATCACTGGGGTTGCGCCGACAAGGAATGGCGCGTCTCAATGCCGCTGACACGCCGATTCCACTACTACGTTACCGCCGATCCATGGACGGCCGAAGCTATCCGTGAAACGGTCGCCGTTTACCGCTCGTATGAAGATCGGAAGACCCGTCTGGCGCCCGGCTTGACGGCCGCCGTCGCCGGAATCCTGACTTTATGGGAAATGACCGCCGATCCCGAACTTGAAAAAGTATTGCAAAATCTTGCCGCGACGTATGCGGGCGCCATCCGTGACGATGGCCGCTTTATCGCTCTCATGCACCTTAACCTGGTTACGGGAGAAGGTTATTCCGAGGGCGATGCGCCGCATGAATCGACGTTTTTCATGAATACATTTGGCGGGCAGCATGTTCTGATCGAATTGGCCACATTGCTGGAGCACCGGTCGCTCTGCGAGACGCTGGTACGCCACGCCGATTACTGGGTGCGCGAACAGAAGGCCGGCACCGGCGTGCTCGGATTCCTGGCGTTCGCCGCGCGGTATAGCGGCGATCCGCGATACCGTGATGCGATCCGCGCCGTCGTCGACGAAATCCACGTCGCCGAAGGGATCGATCCGGCAAAATACGCGGGTCACAACACGTTTGCACCGGTCGCAATCGGCGGCGATACCCTGCTGGACACGCCGCGCCACCCGATCCTGCCCGGCATGAAACGCCGCAACAAGGTTGCCTGTCACGAGCTTGGCGATACCATGCACCTGGTCCCTTACGGACTGGCCGCCCTGGCGGACGACTGATAAAAATCAAGCAGTGCTGGTGTGGTGTCCGGCAAATGGTGTGAATCAATCCGGTGTCATCCCGAGCTTGTCGAGGGATCTGCGTCCGTCGCGGAGTGCCGAGATTCCTCGACTTCGCTCGGAATGACAATGCTTTTCGAGTTGGTTCCGCGGAATTATCGGACAGCATGCTCGGACGCGTTTTGTTCGCAACAATCAGCCGATATTTGTCGTTTGCGCCACAATAAAAAATGTCAATGAGGTTAGGGACAGGACTGTTGAACCTGTTGACAAGTGATGTCGTATATGAGAGCATAATGATGTCACTAATGACTGAAAAAGGAGGTGTCTATGATTGCACAAATGACCTTGAGGCGAATACCGGATGCCGTCGAAAAAAAACTGCGTGCCAGATCCCGTCGATCTGGACACAGCATTAACCGGACGACGATTGAGTTGCTTGAGGAGGCATTGGGCGTCAAGGCGTCCGAGGGAAAAAAGCGCGATTTATCAATGCTTTCGGGGGGATGGCAGGAAGCAGAGTATCGGGAGTTCGAGCGCCATACCTCCATGTTCGAGAAGATCGATGCGGAGTTGTGGGCTCCATGAAGGTATGCATCGACACGAATGCTTATAGTCGCTTGATGCTGGGACATGCCCCGCTGAAAGACCTGCTGGAGTCGGTCGATGAGATCCTCGTGCCCGCCACGGTGCTGGGGGAATTACATGCCGGATTCGAGCTTGGAAGCCGTTGTCAGGCAAATCGTGAGCAGTTGGCTTCGTTCCTGAGTCAGCCTGGTGTCGACCGCGCTGTCGTAGACGATGGAGGCGCGGAGCGCTATGGATCACTTGTCAGTCAATTATCGCGGGCCGGAACCCCGATCCCTACCAATGACATCTGGATTGCGGCGGCCGCCATGGAGTGCGGTGCGCGGCTTGTTTCCTATGACTCCCATTTTGCCTCTGTACCAGGCCTGCTTGTACTCGCTCCCTGACCTCACGCCATTCTTTATTTGCGCGGGGCGGCGGGCGTCACCGTAACCAGGCAGGCCCACGGACCTTATAATAAAGAATAGTTGCAATCAGCGTCCGGCTGTGTTGTAAGTTTCTGCATGGCGAGGAAACTCAGGATTGAATTTGCCGATGGGATCTATCCTCCTTCGCCAAGGCTTCGGAGGACAAGCCATGTGACCGTGCGCTCCAATGGGGAGGCGGCATTGTTTGCGGACGATGTTGATCGGCGCTATTTATTGGGCCGCTTGGTTGATGCCGCCGCGGATAAAAGGATGCTGCCAAAAGGTTGCGAAAGCAGGCTGCCGGTTCCAAGGTTGCTTGATCTCTGAATCCGCTCCTTATGGCAAAGCTTCAACGGCGTTAATAATTGCTTGCCGATTCGTAGCCGATGCCATATCATAATCTGTCGCAACTAATACAACACGTTTTAACGGAAACAGACCCGTTCGGGAGTTCAATCATGGATACCAATGAAGCGCTACAGGCATTGTTGCAGGAATATCGCCAGGTGGAAAGCGAGATCGCGGCGATGGAAGAAGAACGTCAATCGTTGCGTGCCCGCATCGTGGAAGTGATGACGGCGGCCGACAAGGATCATGTATCGCTGACCGTTGGCAACGAACCATTGTTTTTGGTGCTGGAAAAACGGTTGGAAATTACCTACAACGAAAATCTGTTGCGTGAACGATTGGGCGATAAATACATCGACATCCTGGATCCTGACCCGCGGAAATTGCGGCGCTATCCACCGGAAATGCGCGATACGCTGACCCCTTTCCTGGACCAGATCGGTTCACCCTCGCGCGATAGGATTCGCGACGCTATCGAGCGCGGTGACGTCCAGCAATCCGCCTTCGAGGGAGCCTTCGAGAAAACTCGTAAGACGATTCTTTACGTGAAAAAAAGGCCGCCACCCGGAGATCGCTGAACCTGCCGCACCGGATTCGCCGGAAGTGTTCAGTGTTCAGCGCGGCCTCTGATTTCGCTGCGAAATCAGATTTTTCGGGGATGAAAGAACGGATTACGATTACGGGCGACGATTACGCGCGACGATTACGAGACACGAGCAGGCCGCAAGCAATCGTGTTGCGTAATCGTGCCGCGTAATCGTTGACCGGTTTTCCCGTGTTTTCAGACAATGGTAAAGATTACGGCAAAGACAAAGAGGCATCCGTGAATGGCACTTACTTAAGGGATTATGGCATTATAGTTTCGACTTTCGTGACGTGCCATTGAATGACGAATGACGAAATACCCAAGTACCCAAAGAAAACCAAAA
>PWZG01000487.1 GCA_003567575.1 PVC group bacterium
AGACAATAAGTAGTTTCCAACAGCCGTCGCTTCGAGCGAAAGATTCCGCAAGAGCCTCAATACTGTTACAAATACTCAAAGAATTATCATAAATGATAAAAACGGAACGAATAATGCAGGGATTGCGCGGATTGTGTTTCTTGTTATAATAACCATATCATGCGGCATGACCGCGTTCGTTAGAGAATTACCATGCCGGAAAAGAGTTTCTGTATGACTAACGGAACGGAAAATGCTATATATGTTGTGTCGTATTGGGCGGGAATCAAGGTTGGTTTCATATAAAATGACAGGAAGGTTTCAATGATGAAGTTAAGCAGACATTCGCGTGGCGTCGCGAGGCGCTGTGCTGGGTTTACCATGACCGAGGTGATGGTCGCCTCGATGATTTTGATGTTGTTTATCGGCGGTTTCGTAGGATCGTTTATTATGGCGATACGCACATTGAATGTGTCCAACAACCATTATCGCGCGACATCGATTGCGCAGAATCGCATTCAGCGGGCGCGCAGCTTCGATTACGGCAGTCTTACCTTGCTGAACGAGACTGAGGTTGCCATCGATCGCCACGGCAACATCAATTCCAGCGGTGAGTTCCGGCGTTCGACGAGTATCAGCACCAATACGGCCACGGCGCCCCATACCGTTCGTATCCAGGTTCAGGTACGTTATCCGGTTCGAACCGGCGACAACCTGTCGGCGCCGTTGGTGGTCGATAATCTTATTGCGGTACGAATGTAGTATAGGATGATGAAAGATATGAATCTATTACGGAGCTTTCCTGAAAAAAAAGGTTTCACATTGGTTGAAGTGATGGTCGCGGCGGCGATTTCGGTGGTGGTTATTGGCGGCGCCACGATGGCCTTGATCAGTTCCATCCGCACCTGGCGCGCCGAGGGGATTCGTTCCGATTTGCATATGGACCTTGAAATTGCGTTGGCGCGGATTTCTTCCGATTTGCGGCTGTCGAGTGTCGGGATCGGGTTGATGGCGTTTTATCCCGCTGACGCAACCCGGTATACCGCCATCAGTTTTCCGCGGGCGACGCCCGGCGCCGACAATTT
Source organism: PVC group bacterium (assembly GCA_003567575.1). GTDB lineage: Bacteria > Verrucomicrobiota > Kiritimatiellia > CAIKKV01 > PXCX01 > PXCX01. Next base: position 1,065 of record PWZG01000487.1, read on the forward strand.
ACTGCCACGTGATGAAAACGATCAAATAATGTGGGATACCACGGTTATTTATCACGTGCGGACCGGCAGCCCTGACGAACTTATCCGAACCACGTTTCATCCGCGTAACCTTGACGCTTCAGCCGAAGATTTATACGAACAGCTCGAAGCGACCGTGACAGCGAATACCACGGCCGAGATCCAAGACGCGGCCATGCAAGACGAAATTGTCGACAGCCGGATTGTATTCCAGAATTTGGTTGAGATGTTTTTCCGTCCGCCGGATGTACGTTTCGACGGCTACGCCACCGAATACAAGCGCGCACGTACGTTCAACTGGGGCAGTCTTGTGCTCAGTAACGGCGTCCATGAGCTGACGTTTACCGTTCTCGACAAAAACCCCAACAGCACTGGTTACAAGATGGGGATCGACCGGTTTTCGCTCAGTTATAGCGGTAGCCCGCGCGAAGGCGAAATTTTCTTGCCGGAAAACGAGCATCCCACCGATGATTACTATTCATACGATACGGAAAACGGCGTTGTGGAGGCTGAGGATATGTCGGGCTATGGCGCGTCCTGGAGCGGCAACAGTCAGTTGACGTTTATTCCGCAGGAAAACGTTTATGAAGCCTTCGTCAGCAGCACTACCAGCATTACGTTTTATGTGGAAAACGACTTGTGGTGTGACGCCAATTTCAATCGTCCGCCCGGTGTTCTGGCCAGTAATTGCAGCCGCAGAATCGTGCGGCATTTTACCAATTATTACCCTCATATTCCCGATACCGTTGTGTCGATGAATGCCGGCATTAGTTGGGATGCCTTAAACGTGGCGACGGATCCTTCGGGAGTCACGTCATTTCGATTACACCGGCCGTATGGCGACGAGGAGGATGTGCGTGAATTTACCAATGTTGTAAATGTTATCAAGGGCAGTAACGAAGATTATTCGGCCATTCAACGGAGCGGATCATGGGTTCGCTTCAAGTTTCGTGCCGGCCCGCATACGGGTGGTTTGACGGTTCGCAACCCGAGAATAAGGCGTCGCGGCGGAACCAGTGTACACAATTTGTCCTTTAATGGAACCCAAACCTCGGTTGACATCCCGAATACCGAAAGCCAATGGACGGACTGGTTTCGATACGAGATCGATCACCATGAAAGTTATGAATTATTGTGGCAGCGAGGACTGGGTGACGGTGCGTCGAAAACAAGTGTGATGGCGTGGCCCTGTCAACCGGACAATATTGTGAGCTTAATTGACGGCGATGAAGAGCTGTTCAAAGGCTATGTGGTGGGTCTTGAATCCATGGAAGTCCGTGTGCCGTCGAATGCCGTTTACCGATCGGGTGTTTTCGATACGCGCATCAATGCTCCGACATACCGCCGTTTGGTCTGGACGCCATACTATCCCTCCGGTGTTGAGGGCGATCTCGTGATCCGGGTTCGCAGCGCCGATTCGCCGCTGGAAATGGAAAATGCCTTTTGGTCATCTTATTTTTACCAAAATGACGCCAACAACAACATCAGTTTCATCAATGGCGGCCGTTATGTGCAATACGAGGCGTTGTTCTCGGCGTGGGGCGATCATCTGATGTCTCCCATGTTGCGCGATGTTACCATTACGTGGGATGCGCCGACGGGGATTGTCGATCTAACGGTTGACTTCGCAAAAGGTCCCGACTACGGCATTGTGCGCGCCGACGTCAACGGACAGTCGTTCATAAAGGGAATAGAAGTAGATCTGGCAATCTTTCGTGATGGACCGTTCGGAACGGAAACGGTATCCGGCTCCAAGGAGGTGCGCCCGTTGAATACCGGAAGATAAGCCGGATCACGGGCGGTGAATCATATCATGAAAACAAGACACGACGATAGATTGCAGGATGCGTCGTCACGTGACGGGACGGTGCTGGTCATTATCATGTTGATGGCCGGGATTCTGTTAATGGCGGTGACGGGAATGATGGCCTTGGCGTCGAATGCGTCGTTTCGTATACGGCGTATGACGACCGATGCCAAAGCGCTGAACATTGCCGAAGCCGGTATTGCCGATATGATCGGACGACTGACCACAAACTATTGGCACTGGCAGGACAACATTTATGCCGCGGATTTCGCCGACGGCTCGTTCCATGTTGTCAGCCGGGTACAGGTAGGGGGCAATGTCTTACTTGTCAGTACCGGTACCGTCGGTAAAATTTCGCGGGTGACGGCAGTGGAGCTGCTTGGGAACGAGCGTGCTCGCAACGATTCGCTTTTTCATGTCGACGGCGCCATTCTTTCCGGCGGCGATGTTCGTTTCCGGACGTCGGATTTCACGATCAAAGGCAATGTCCATTCGAACCGGGATATTACTTCGGAATCGGGCGCGGATCAAGGCGTTTTCGAGCCGGCGGACGGTTTTGACGAATGTTTCGTTACCGCGTCCGGCGATATTGGCGAGCTGAATAATGTAACGACAAACAGGGTGGCGCCGCGCGAATTGCCGGAATTCGATTTTGACGGTTATCGCCAACTGGCGTTGTCGGATACGTATCCTGTTGATGCTGAAGGTCGGCCCGCCTATTTGGAAGGGGATCAAGATATCCGGCATTTTAATGCGCGTCCCACGAATGGTGTCATATATGTTAACGGCGACATTACCCTTCGGGGCGACAGTTCAATCGTGGGGACGCTGGTAGTCAATGGTGATGCAACATTTCGGAATGCTTTCAGTACGGAGCGGTATGCCGACGATATGCCGGCGGTTTTAGTTACGGGTAGCATCTACCTTGGCAATAGGGGGCACATTAAAGGCCTGATATACGCCGGCTGCAATGTCTATATTCAGAACCATGTTACCCTCGACGGCGGTATCATTACCGTTGGATATACCGAGATCAATAACAGGACGGAAGTCGAACATTCGACCGAGCCGCCGCCCTGGGATCCCACGCAACCCGATGTTCCGCCCGAGGTCATTATCGGCGGCTGGCTGCGTTGATGGCCAGCGACAAAGATCTCAGACGCCCTGAAAAATCTGGGCGCCGAGCCCACGAGGCCGGGCTCGTCTGAGAGAACTCTCGTAAACCATTGCAATTAGCAATACAACAGCCAACATCTGGAGACGGCGGCGCGTCGCGACTGCATAGCAGGCGGATCCCCCGCCGTTTCTTCGCATAGTCGTCACGGTTTCCCGTCCGGCCGGGAACCCGCCGCGGGCAGGCGGCCGGCTCCAAGCGGAATACGTTCTTTCATCCCCGAAAAATCAGATCGTGCACACGATCTGAGGCTCGACTCGTTTGAGAGAACGGGGGAACCGGTGGACGACGACTACGGATTACGATAATGAGGAATCCCCATCGTCTACCGTAGTCGTCAACCTCGGAGTTCTCTCATCCCCCCCGAAAACCTGAGCTTGTTCAGATGCCTCCCTGACATCGAATTCCCATGAATTTACAAGTATCCCCCGAAAGAAATAAAGAATATTTTTTTGATTGACTTTTAAGGTCAAATTATGTACTGTCTAAATATATGAACAGGGATCTACAGGAGTATTGCTGGATTCAAGATATTAGAATGATCTGATAATGCCTGAAAGATCAGAGGGTGATGCCACGTAGACTGTCTCATCGGGAAACAACGAGGCGGCATGCGCCGGACCACAGGGCAACGAGAGATTGCTGTTGGTAAGTGTTTGTTTTGTGTAGAGGATCAGAAAGGTGGAGCCATGGCAACCGGAACTATTTCATTATCGCACAGTTATGTGCGAAGGATGGTTTTGCATTCTCGTGACGGCACGGTGCTGATCGTTGTCATGCTGGTATCAATGATCATGTTGATGGCGGTCACGTCCATGATGACGTTGGCCGGGAATGCATCGTTCCGGATGCGGCGGATGACGATTGACGCCAAGGCCATGAATATTGCCGAAGCCGGCATTGCCGATATGATTGGTCGGTTGACCACAAACTATTGGCATTGGCAGGATAACACGAATGCCGCGCAGTTTGCCGACGGTTCCTTTTATGTCGTATCCCAAACGTTGGGCGACGGAAATGTTGTCGTCACCAGTACGGGAACCGTTGATGGTGTATCGCGCGTGACCGCGATCGAGCTGCTGGGCACCGAACGCGATCGGAACGATCTGTTGTTCAGTCTGGACGGCGCAATCCTTTCCGGGGGCGATGTGCGTTTCCGTACCGCCGCCTTCACGATTCGCGGCAACGTGCATTCCAACCAGGAAATTACGTCGGCAAGCGGTGCTGATCAGGGGGATTTTCTGCCGGCAAGCAATGCCACGGAGGTTGTTATTTCCGCCGTTGGCGATATTTCCCCGGGTTGGGAAGGCGGTAATGTGACGTACTCGTCCGAGCCCAATCCCCGGGAATTACCGGAATTCGATTTCGATAGCTATCGTCAGTTGGCCATGGAGGGTGGAATTTACATTGACGGCGATCTGGACGAACATCATTGGAATAGTGCGCCTGCCAACGGCATAATCTATGTCAACGGCGATGTTGTCCTCAGTGGCAATAGTTCGATCCATGGCACGCTGGTGGTCAACGGTAATGTTACCTTTCAGAATAATTACAGTCAGACGGCGTTTGCCGACGGGATGCCTGCCGTGTTGAGTACGGGCAGTGTCGATATGAGTAATCGCGGGCGAATTGACGGACTCGTTTACGCGACGGTTAACGTATACGTCAACAACAATGTCGATATCGACGGCGGGATTATCAGTGGTGGATTCACCGAAATCAATAACAGGACGGACGTCACCCATCCCTCCGATTATCCGGACTGGGATCCGTTGCAGCCGGATATTCCTCCCGAAGTCGTCGTGGGCGGCTGGTTACGCTGAGTTCGGCGGTTGGCCGCGCTTCTACACTTTGATATCCAGCCTGGGGATGGCCAGCCGTTGACGCGCTGTTTCCCCGGCGAGTAACGCCGTTTTCCTCCAGGCCGGCGCGTCGCGTTCGTGACGTGACGCCCGTTGTAAAAACAGCGCCGGCCCCAGCGTCAGCGTGTGTTTCCCGTAACTGGCGTTGATGCGGTCCATGACCCGTGTCAGTTCCCTTTGTTTATCGATGCGTATCCGGTCTTCGAATAAATCGTATTGATCTTCGCTGTCCGCCCTGATTTTTGACAGGACGACCATGGTTGCCCGGTATTCGGCGCCCGGACGGTAGAGCGTGTTGAACAACGCGCGCACCACCGGCATGGCTTCCAGGGTCGATGCGGTGGCGCGATTCAAACGCGCCTCGCCGCCGCGATGGGTGTAATCCCTCCGGGTCAACACCACCGTCAACCGCGCGGTCCGCAAACGGTAACGCCGTAATTTGATGAAGGCCGAATGCAGGTTTTTGACGAGGCGCGCATACACGGTTTCGGCGTCCGATGACGGCGCGCTGAAGGTTTGCCCTTTACTGATGGTGGCATAAACCGTTTTGGGATTGCTGTCCAGCGCATGGACCGGGTCGCCGCGCAGTTCACGCCATAATTCACGACCCGGCTTGCCGAGATATCGTCCGATCCAGATTTCTTGGCATTGCGCATAATCCAGCGCCGTAACCATCCCGTGTTTTTGCAATAGGGCGTTCGTATTGTGACCGATACCCCATACATCCTGGAGCGGGATACGCGCCAGTAAAAGATGTATATGCCTGCCGGCTACAGCCGTCAAACCGTTGGGTTTACGGAAATCGGAGGCCAGTTTGGCCAGGGTTTTGGTCAAACTTAAACCCACGGAAACCGTGATGTCAAGCTCTGCGCGGATGGTGTCGCGGATGCGGCGCGCGATCCCGGCATAAGAATCGTGAAAAACCCGTCGTGTACCGGTAATATCGGCGAAGGATTCGTCGATCGAATACGCTTCCACCGATGGCGTGAACCGTTGCAGGATCGCGTGCATGCGGGTGGAGTACAGGCTGTAGGTCTCGTAATCGCTTGGCAAGACCACCAATTCCGGACAACGACGGCGCGCTTCCCATAACGCGACGCCGCGACGGATGCCCAAGGCCCGCGCCTCGTAACTGGCGCAGGCAATAATGCCGCGCTCGCGACCTGTCACCACCGGCCGCCCCCGTAAGCGAGGATGAATCGCCTGTTCGACAGAGGTGAAAAACGCGTCGCCATCCACATGCAGGATGGCGCGGGGAAAACCGGACAACAGGATCGGATTCATCGATATTTCCTGATGACGGCGCGTACAACGCCGCCGATTTGCAGCGATTGTCGCGGTCGAATCGGGGGATAACGCCGGTTGGCCGCTTCCAATCGTACGCCATGCGCGTCACAAATGTAGTATTTCAACGTCCATTCGCCATCGACCTGCGCCAGTACCACATCGTTGTGGCGCGCTTCGCGTCCCTTCTCCACCAGTACCAGATCGCCCGGATGGATTCCCGCATCCAGCATCGAATCGCCGCTGACCGTTAACATGAAGGTGGCTGCAGGATGGCTGATAAGGTATTCGTCCAGGCTGATGGTGTCCGCCAATTCTTCTTCGGCCGGCGACGGGAAACCGGCCTTGACCTGGCCGAGCAGACGGATGGCGCCGGACAGGCGATCGGTGGCGGATAATTTACCGTTGGCTCCGATCCGCACAACCCCGGCAAGTTCCATACGGCGTAACAGCTTGAATACCGCGTTACGGGAACGGTAATCGAAAAGCGTCAGCATCTCGGCGTATCCAGGCAGGCGATGTTCGCGCCGGTAAAATTGGCTTAGCAACGTGATTTTTTCCTGTAACGATAACGGGGATCGCAAAATAAAACTCCTTCCTTGAAATGACCACCCGTTATTATAGGTGAACGATCGTTCACTGACAAGGATATTTCAGCGCACGGATACCGCGCGATAGACGTGGGGGATTTCCTCGATCAGGGCGCCGGCGTGCAGTCCGGCCTGGGATGTGCGCCAGGCGGCTTGATCACCGGCGCGTCCGTGCAGCCAGACGGCGGCGCGGGCGGCGTTAAACGGTGGCATACCCTGTGCCAGCAAGCCGCCCAGCAGTCCGGTCAAGACATCCCCCATGCCCCCGGTGGCCATGCCAGGATTACCGGTCATATTGATGTGCGGCGTTGATTCAGGCGCCGCGATCACGGTGCCGGCGCCTTTGAGTACGACGACTGCTCCGGTATCGTTGGCGGTTTGTGCGGTGATCTGGCGTCGGTTTTTTTGGATGGCGGCAATATCCCGTCCGGTCAAGCGTGCCAGCTCGCCTGGATGCGGGGTTAACACCAACTTGGCGGCAAATGTTTTCAGGACGTTGGTTTCTCCCGCAAAGGCGTTGATGGCGTCCGCATCCAGCACGGCGGCATCGTTAAAGTCGGTGAGTATTTTTTCCAAGAGCGGTCGTGTTGCTGGGTGGGTTGTCATACCTGGCCCTAGAGCCATGGCATTACATTTGGAACTCAGGGTTGCAATACGTTCGGCAGCGGTGTGATCGATGCTGCCGTCGTCGTTGTGTTTCACGCCATGGACCATGGCTTCGGGGACGGCGCCGGCGACGGTGGCGGCGATGCAACGCGGGACGGCCGCCGAGACCAGGCCGCAGCCGGAACGGACAGCGGCCTGGGCTGCGAGAATGATTGAACCTGCCATTCCGTCGCTGCCGCCTACAAGAAGTAAATGCCCGAAAGAACCCTTATGGCTTTGCCGGTGACGGGGGGGTAACAAGTCGCAGATATCGGCGGCGGTAATCAGCTCCATATCGCAGGCCAGACGACGGATATCGTCGATTGGCAATCCGATATCGACCATATCGATCGCGCCGACATGATCGATGGCCGGTGGTAATACCAGCCCGATTTTGGGTAATCCGATCGTGACCGTCAGGTCGGCGCTGACGGCTTCACCGCGGGTTTCGCCGCTGTCGGCGTCCATTCCTGACGGGACATCGATGGCGACGACCAGTGACCGGTGTGCCAGCATGTTGACCATGTGTACCGCGGCTGCCGCTGGACCGCGTGCCGGACCCTGAATGCCGACTCCGAGAATCCCGTCGACAATCAGGTCCACACGGTCCGTCGGCGGACCGGCGTCCCAGTCTTCCATCGTGGGTAGCTCGAGCAGATCGACGCCCGCGGCACGCATCCGGCTCAGATGTTTGAGGGCGTCACCGCGGATTTCGTTGGCAGCGGCGGCAAGCCAGACTTCGACATCAAATCCTTCCGTTTTGAGGAAACGCGCGGTGGCAAATGCATCGCCGCCATTATTGCCGCGTCCGGCGACAAGCGCGATCGTCGGGTGGTGGAAGCCGGCCATGTCGGCCAGATTAATCACGGCATCGGCGACGCCCAGTCCGGCCCGTTCCATCAGCTCGTCGCCGGGGATTGTTCCGTTCTGAATGAGTTTACGTTCCATGACACGGATTTGTTCCGTGGTAACCAGTTTCATCAAATGTCTCCCTTTTCGTTTAAACCTGATTTTTCAATGGTTTTCCGTTCCCAACAGCAGTGCTTGGGCAACCGAAAACTGGCGTGTATGCGATAAACTGATTTTCAGCGATACCCCGCGGCATTTCTCTTGTAACCGTTGACCGGCGACACTCAGTCGCACGGCGGGCGCGCCGGAATCGAGATCCTTGATTATTTCGATATCGAGCCAGCCGAGACGGGGGCCGATTCCGGTGCCAAACGCTTTAGCGACCGCTTCCTTGACTGCGAATCGGGCGGCGTAATGTATATGTGGCATGGATTTTGCATCACAATACGCCTGTTCCCCCGGCAGGAAAACGCGGTCGATGAAACGCCGGTCCCATCGTTGCAGTATTTGACGCATCCGTTCGTTTTCCACCAGATCGATTCCCGTGCCCAGTATCAGGTGTCCGTTCATAGCAAACCGTTCGCGTTCATGGTCCGACGTAACGGAGGTGTCATTTAATTGAGTTTGTCGCCGCCGGTATAAGGCGCCATGGCGGCGCGCATTGCCCGGACGGCGTTTTCGAGACCGACCATTACGGCATGGCTGACGATGCTGTGACCGATGTTCAAGGTGTCCAGGTGAGGAATACGCAGGATATCCGTCGCATGCCGCAGCGCGATACCGTGGCCGGCATTGACGCGCAGGCCATGCGCTTGCGCCGCGCGGGCGCCGGCTATAAGGCGTTGTAATTCCGTTTGGGCGGTTGCCTGATCGTTTGCATCGCAGAATGTTCCGGTATGGAGTTCCACGACGGTTGCGCCCAGATCGGCGCTCAGCGCCAGTTGTCCGGGATCGGCATCGACGAAAAGGCTTACGACAATACCGGCGTCGCGTAATCGGGCGATGGTTGGCCGCAGCGACTGCGCATGAGCCTGAACATCGAGGCCGCCTTCGGTCGTCAATTCCCGGCGTTTTTCCGGAACCAGACATACTTCGGCCGGCCGGACATCGCAGGCAATGGCCACAATCTCGGGTACATCCGCCATTTCCAGGTTCATTGGGATGCGTAATTCGCGGCTCAAGCGGTAAACATCGGCATCCTGGATATGGCGGCGGTCTTCACGCAAATGGATGGTAATGCCGTCGGCGCCGGCACATTCGCAGGCGCGCGCCGCTTCGAGCAAATCGGGGTATGGCGTTTTACGCGCCTGCCGCAAGGTGGCTACGTGATCGATGTTGACGCCCAGACGTAATTTGGATGTTGTCATGACCGGTTCCTTGATGAAAAGGGCTTATGCTTTAAGTCATCCATAATCTACCAAAGCCGGCGTCCGGATGCAAACTTTTCGAAGACTCCCGTTCCGGATTGCCAAACGGGTGTGAATCGTTTACAGTACCGTTTTTTACATACTGAATCCGAAAAGGAGGAATGATCTCATGTCGTTCAAAATTGCGTTTATTGGCGCCGGCAGCCTGGGATTCACTCGTGGGCTGGTCCGGGATATCCTGACATTTCCCGCTTTACGGGATGCGACGATATCATTGATGGATATCGACAAGGACCGCTTGGAATTCGCTAGACGCGCTTGCGAAATCATCGTCGAACGCGGCAACTATCCTGCGCGCATCGAGACGTCTTTGATCCGCAAGGAAGCGCTCGATAACGCCGATGCCGTATTGTGCACTATCCTCAGTGGCGGGGTTGATGTCTGGCAGCACGATATCCTTATCCCCAAGAAATACGGGGTCGACACCAATGTCGGCGATACGCGTGGAATAAGCGGTATTTTTCGCGCATTACGCACGATTCCCGTCATGGTCGATATTTGCAAGGACATGGAACGGTATTGTCCGGATGCGATTCTATTGAATTACACCAATCCGATGGCGATGCTTTGCCGGGCCATGCAACGGACTTCCGCGATACGTGCGACCGGTTTGTGCCACAGCGTGCAGGGAACCGCCGGCATGCTGGCAAAATGGATCGGCGCGCCGATGGACGAGGTGACGTACGTTTGCGCCGGCATCAATCATCAGGCCTGGTATATCGATTACCTTTGGAAAGGGCGCGATGCCAACCCTTTGATCCGTAACGCGATCGTGCGGCGTCGGAAAATTTATAATGCCGAACAGGTACGCAACGAGATGTTCCTGCATTTGGGTTACTATGTAACCGAGTCCAGCGGACACAACTCGGAGTATAACTGGTGGTTTCGCAAGCGGCCGGATTTGATCGAGAAATATTGCACGACCGGCACCAATTGGAATCCGGGACACTACGCCTATATTCTCGATCGATATCGCGAGCGGGAGCGAGATTGGAAACGCGATCTCCGTAAATGGTTCAAGGACGGCGCCCCGCTCTCGCTGGAACGCGGCCAGGAATATGCCGCGTCGATTATCAATGCCTACGCGGGAGGGGAACCGTTTGAGTTCAATGGGAATGTAGCCAATCGGGGCGCGATTTCCAATCTGCCGGATGCGGTTTGCGTGGAAGTACCGGTGCTTGCGAATCGGCGCGGTTTCAATACGATATGCGTCGGTCAGTTGCCGCCGCAGTGCGCCATATTGAATCAGGTCAATATCGCGGTCGAGGAAATGACGGTTGAGGCCGCCTTAACCGGCGATCCCGAGCTTGTGCTGCACGCCGCGCTTTACGACCCGCTTTGCGCCGCCGTATTGTCGATGGCGGAAATCCGTAAAATGGTTGCCGAAATGCTCCGCAAGAACAAGCGTTGGTTGCCGCTGTTCAAATCAGTGAAAGTCTAGCCCGTGCGATTATTCAGCAGCCCGACACACTCTATCCAGCAAGGCGGGCGTACGGTGGTTGCCCGGGTATGGGTGGCGAACACATTTTGGCAACGAGCATTGGGACTGATGTTCCGGCGTCCTCTTCCCAAAGGTACGGCGCTTTACCTGCCCGGTTGCCGTGCGGTACACACCTTCTGCATGCGGTTCGCGCTCGATGTAAGGTTTCTGGATGGCGACGGAAGGATTGTGCGAACGGCATACAACCTCAAACCCTGGCGCATGGCATGGGGTGGGCGGCGGGCGGTCGCCGCGCTGGAGATGACAGCCGGTTGTCTGAACGATGACGTCCTCGATGCCGGACAACCATTGCGGCTTGTTTGAGATAACATGGAAAATCGAACGAAAATCGGTGAACGAGAACGGCGACGACTACAGAAAGCGCCGATTACGAGGACGAGGGCGAGAACGATGAGTAAACTACCATTCGCCCACCGATTTGCGGCCGCTGTAGGACGGGATGCCATCCCGTCCCACGAAAGACGCCACAAAAGGATCTTGAGAGGCATCCG
>PWZG01000310.1 GCA_003567575.1 PVC group bacterium
CCCGCTCGAGCGCGGGGAAGCGCTGCCGGAACGCGTCGGCGGTCAGCGGCTCGCCGTCGGTCCACCAGTGAGTGCAGCGGCAGCCCTCGGCCAGCATGTTGCCGAGCATCCCGAAGATGTGCGCGTGATCGATGCCGATCACGCCGACCTTCACTCCGTCCGCCATCGTGCCTGCCTCCCTGTGCCTACCCCGCTCACAGCGCTGAACGCACGATACGCCGAGGCGGGGAACGGCCGGTCGGCCCGTCCTCGACCGGCCTCACGCGGCGCCGTCACCCTCGCCGTCGACCGCCGACACAAGCCCCGCCAACTCCAGGTCGCCTCGCCCGTGCAGGCCCGCCACCACCCCCGCGCGGTCCAGCGCCGACCGGTTCTGGCTCACCTTCCACTTCCCTACCAACCGCTCGATCGGGATCTCGACACCGACCATCGCGCCGAGCATGCGCCCACGTAGTCCTCCGGCGCGTCTGCCACCGCCCAGGGTGCACGCTCGGCCGCCTCATGGACGTCGCTCAGGCGCGACACGTGCGCGTGCAGCAGCGTCCACGTTCCCAGCGGATGCGCGCGGACCAGCGCGTGCATCACCTCGACGCGGGTCTCCTCGTTGGCCTTCGGGACGTACATGCGAGCAGCCTACGGGGTGGGGGGGCGCCGACGCACGACGAGCCACGCAGGTGTGAGGGTCAGGCCGACATGAACAGCTCGATGTACGGAGCGTAGCGAAAGCGCCGGTTCCGCGCGTAGCCCGTGAACTCCTCGAGGATGCCCATCTCGACGAGGCGCGCCACCATGGCGTTGGTCGCGGCGTAGGTCGTTCCCGTCCATGCCTGCACGTCCGCGACGGACACGATGGGCCTGTCGAACAGCGCGTCGAGCGTCCGATGGCCGTTGGCCGCTCCCCGGCCCAAGCCCTCGGTGATCGCGTTCCGATGCGTCTCCCGCAGGAGCAGGATCCGTCGAGCAGTGGCCGTCGCCTCGTCGGCGACCTCGATGACACCACGGAGGAAGAACCGCAACCACGCCTCCCACGCCCCGTCGTCACGAACCGCCTGGAGGTGATCGTAGTAGGCCTGGCGATGGCGACGGAAGTAATGGGACAGGTACAGCACGGGCTTGTGGAGCACGCCGCGCTCGGTCAGGAGGAACGTCGTCAGCAACCTGCCGACGCGCCCGTTACCGTCGAGGAACGGGTGGATCGTCTCGAACTGGACGTGGGCGAGCGCGATCCCAACGAGCACCGGAAGCCCATCGTCCTCGTGCAGGAAGCGTTCGAGGTCGCCCAGCGCCTCCGGCACGACGTGATGGGGCGGTGGCACGAACGTGGCCGTCGCCAAGGTCGAGCCGGCCGGACCGATCCAGTTCTGGCTGCTGCGCAGCTCGCCTGGCCGGAGGTTCCCGCCGCGCACGCCCGACAGGAGCTCCGCATGGATCTCACGGATCAGGCGGACCGAGACGGGCAGCTCGGTCAAGCGCCGGAGGCCGTGGTGCATGGCACGGACGTAGTTGACGACCTCCTGGACATCGTGGGGCCTGTCCGGGTCCAGGACCTGGGCTTCGGCGGCGAGGAGGTCCTGAAGCGAGCTCTGCGTTCCCTCGATCTGGCTGGAGAGCACCGCCTCCTTGCGCACGTACATGAACACGAACAGGTCGGGGTTCGGCAGCGTCTGCACGGATCCGTCGAGTCGGCCGAGCGCGCGACCCGCGTCCGACAGCATGCGAGGAAGGTCGCCGCTGAGGTCGAGGGGCGGATCGGGGGGGAGCGGCCCGGGGATGAACGCGCGGTACCCGTGCGGCTGCGAGACGTACGACCCGGCTCGTCGAGACGGAGCGCGATCGCTCATGGCGACGCCATCTCATGCGCGGCCTCGGTCGGCACCCACGCGGGAGAGGTCACGGCATGCGCACGCGGCGCGATAACATGGAGCTCAAGACCCTCCATATGAAGGTGACACTATCACATGGGATGGCAGGAGGTTCCATGTGATGGCCTAGCGCACCCATGGAACCCTCCGGTGGACGACACGCCGCCCTCGCTGCACTACGCCCCGATCCGCTCGCGCAACTCGAGCACGCTGGCGAGGCGATGCGCGGCCAGTACCGGCGCCCGCCCCTCCGGGTCGATCAGCAGCGCCCGCATGCCCACCGCGCGCGGTCCGACGTAGTCGGGCCCGAGGGAGTCGCCGACGAACAGCGCCTCCCCGGGCGCGCCGCCGGTCAGGGCGAGGGCGTGCTCGTAGATGGCGCGGCACGGCTGGCGGCGCCCGTGTTCGACCGAGGTGACGACGGCCGCAAAGGCCCCAGCCAGCCCGACGCGCCGCAGCAGGCCGTGCACCAGCGGCGGGTGGTGCGTGTTCGAGACCACGGCGAGGGTGCAGCGCAAGGCGAGGCCTCCAGCATCTCGCCGACCCCCGCGATGGGCGTCGGCGCTGCATCCGGCAGGACGATCGGGTCGAGCGCCACCGCCTCGCCCCAATCGGTCGCGATCACCGCCGCCACCGGACGACAGCAGCGCCGCGAAGGTGCGCTCCCGGGCCGCGACCTCGGGGCTCATCAGCCACGCCGCCAGCACCTCCGGCACCACCTGCCACGACACCCCGAATCGGCCCATCACCCAGGCGTACCGCTCGCTCCAGGGGTAGGCATCGACGGTCACGACGCTCCCGGGCGGCCGCTCGGGTTCGCCATCGACTCGGGGTAGTGGGCGACGGCGTCAACGCTGCCGCCGCGAAAGGCCTCCAGGTAGAGGTCGGCGGCCGCCTAGGCCTGGTCGTCGAGCCAGAGGCAGGGGACGATCGGCGGGTGGGGGGCGTGTGGGTGGGGGACGGGGCGGGCGGCCTTGGCCACGTGGCCCGAGCCG
>PWZG01000088.1 GCA_003567575.1 PVC group bacterium
AAGACTTACCGATTATTTTGTTAACCTCGGTAAATCAACAATTTCCCATGGATTTCTCGTTCGGAGATATCGATCAGGAATGGATGCCGGTGCAAGATTTTATCGAGAAACCGGTCACGGCCGCGGCGATTTCACGGCCGATATCGGCGGTGTGGGCATTATCGCTTGGATTGCCGGCGGAATCGGCAGGCTCGTGTCCGGCATCGGTTACCTGGGTCAACGACGTTGAAGGATGCCGACGACGACGACGCAAGCAATCGAGCGCCGCATTGCGCGCGATCTGAAAAAGCCAAGTCGAGAATTTTGCCTTTTTCTCGCGGAATTCCGGATTGCGCATGTGACGGTAGGCACGCACAAACACGTCCTGAGCCACATCCTGCGCTTCCGTCGCGTCGGCGATCATCCGGTAGACGAAGTTGAGAACCGGTCGCTTGTAGCAAGCCATGATCTTTTCAAAAGCCCGGTCGTCCCCTGCCTGAATCCGTGTAACCAGACGCCAGTCGGCGGTTTTGTCATATTCCTCCGAGGTCTCGGGTGGTTGGGCCGACCCTGACAGTGATTTCCGGTCCACCTTCAATCACCTACCCTCATCAGACCGGCAACGAATGCGTCGACCGGTTTATTGCTGATTTCCCGCGGGGTACCGGTTTGCAACAGGTTGCCGTCCTGCAAAACAGCTATCCGGTCGCCGAGAAAACGCATTTCTTCAAAACGATGACAGATATGCAATGTGGTTATTTTGAATTCTCCCTGTAGATTCTTGATCTCCCGCATCAACATATTGCCGGTATGTTCGTCGATAGCGCTTAATGGTTCGTCCAGCAGTAACAGATCCGGATGCACAACCAGAGCACGTCCCAGGGCAACACGCTGTTTTTCGCCGCCGGAAAGATGTGCCGGCATACGATCCGCCAGATGCCCGATTTTGAGGATCTCAAGCATGTCATTCACCCGATCGTCAATTATTTTTTTTATCGATCCGGGGCCGGATACGTCCTTTCCGGCAGTCGGCCGGAAAGTCGGCGCATGGAGGCCGAAGGCGACATTCTGCCGCACGGTTTTGAACGGAATCAACGCCAAATCCTGGGGTACATACCCGATGCGCCGATAAGCCGGATCGGCAAAGGTCATGTCTTTTCCGTTAATCAATACTTTACCGGTATGCGGACGCCGCAGTCCGGCCACGATTTCAAAGAGCAACGTCTTGCCGGATCCGGTCGGACCGAACAACACAAAATATTCGCCGTCAGCAACCGTGAAACTGGTGTTCCGCAGGGTAAACCTGGGGAAAGTTATGGATATATTATCGACAGCAAGCACAATTCAGTGTCCACGGTTTTCCCGCGTAATATGGGCCGGATTTATTCCGACCAGCATTTTGAAAAAAGTCAGTGCGACTAGAGAGATTACGATCATCATCAGTGCGATGGCCAGAGCGGACTGGACGCGGCCGACGGATAACTCAAGATAGATTGAGGTGGCCAACACTTCCGTTCGTTGGCGGGTTGTACCCACCAGTATCATCATGGGCCCGAACAGACCTATCGCCACCGCCCAGGCGATGACGCCACCGGCCACAATCCCGTTTTTCACCATCGGCAGGGTAACGCGCAGGAATACCTGCCCACTGCTGTACCCCAGGGTTCGAGCCACTTCCTCGACACGCGGATTAAGATTATCGAATGCAGCCTTGACGGTGCGCACCGCGTAGGGAGCAATGGTAAAAAACTGGGCCAACACTATTCCTGCCGGCTGATAAACGAACCGGAAACCGGCGTTTTCAATCCCCTGTCCCAACGGTGTCCGGAAGAATACCAGCAGACACAATCCCATGACCACCGGCGGCAGTACCATCGGGATATCCACGATGGAATCTATCAACATTCGGCCGGGAAATTTAAGGCGGCTGAGTACATAGCCGGAGGGAACCGCGACCAAGACGGCAAGCAACGCGGCGATGGTTGCCGTCAGCAGGCTCAGTCGCAACGCAAACCGGATATCCGGGTTGCGGAAAACGCCGCCGAATTGCCCGAAATCGAGATAAAATACAACCGACCCGATAAGTAACGCGAGCGCACCGATAAACAACGCCAATACGGTAACGGAAATGGTGTTTAAAGAAATGATACGCTTATTCCGTATCCGATACAAGATATCCATAATATTCGAACGCCTTTGCGGCATAATCAGACTCCACAAATTGCTTGAACTTTTCAGCTTCTTCAGGGTTTTCCGAGGTGGTAAGCCGACAAATTGTAACCCGTATACGTTCGCCAAACTCGACGCCGCTATCAATTTTATCGAGCCGGTTAGCGTACAGTGGCGCCAGAAAACTCCATACCACCGCGGCATCCGTATGTCCCGTCAGCAGCGAAACCACCGCATCGCTATGGCTGCGGGATTCGATTACGAGGTTTCCCCTGACCTTGTCGCCCCATGGTGCGCGATCGAGAACATCATGAACCATTTTACCGGCAGTCGCATACCTGGAATCCACCGTGGCAAAACGCAGGCCATCACGGCCAAGATCGGCCAGATTGTTGATATTCCTTGGGTTCCCGCGCTCGACGAGGATGATCGGTTTCAGTTCGCCGACAACCACATAATCCACCAGCAGATTTTTTTTCGCCAGCATTTCAGCATAGGGATCGTGACAAATAAACAAGTCGCCCCGGCCTCCGAATTCAATCAGCGGCAACAATTCGGATGAACCGCCATAATTGAAGACAACGGCGATTTGGTAGCGCCGCTGAAATTCAGCCGCGATATGCTCCATCACCAAACGCATGGAATTGCCACAATGCACAACGACTTCCCGATCAGCGCTAATGGTCGAGAACTCGCTCATTTGTTCCA
>PWZG01000494.1 GCA_003567575.1 PVC group bacterium
GACCTCTGACCTTTTGCCCGACACCATCCATGGCTCCGCATCATTTTTCTTGTTTTTTTTCGCAACCATGCTTGAATAAGTCACTAACGCGGCATTAAGGGGCTACGCCTAATTCGTATTCCAGACGCTATGATGAAACCTGATCAGAAAACCAGTCGAAAACAAAATCCGCGTCGACCGGGGAATGACAGCGGTGCGCCGGAAAAATCCATTCCGCCGTGGCCTCTTGACGTACGCATTTATGCGGAGCCGATCGACTACGATGAAGCCACCGAGGTGCAGCAAACGCTGGTTACGCAACGGTTAGCGGATGCAATCCCCGATACCATGCTGTTGCTGGAACATAAGCCTGTAATCACCCTTGGTGTCTCAGCCAGGCAAGAGAACCTGGTGTTGTCCTCTGAAAAATTGTGCGCGCTGGGGATTGACGTTGTTCAAAGCGCCCGCGGCGGCGATGTTACCTATCACGGACCTGGTCAACTGGTGGCGTACCCAATCGTTAAATTGCGCCCGCGCGAACGCGATGTCCGTAATTACGTACGGCGCCTTGAGGAAACCGCGATCCGTACCGCCGCGACCTTTGAGGTAACGGCCTGGCGTCGTCCCGGCATGACCGGCGCCTGGACCGCCGCCGGGAAACTGGCGGCGATCGGTGTCCGAGTGCGCCGCTGGGTTACCTTCCACGGCGTCAGTTTTAACATCAATCCCGTGCCGGACGGGTTCCAATTCATTGTTCCATGTGGATTAGCCGGCGAACCGGTAACCTCGCTGCGTGACATTCTGGCGCCAGCCGCGCCGCCGCCTGCCGACGCAGTGCGTAATGCCTGGTTACAGGCATTCACTGACGTGTTTCACCGCCGTTGTGTATCATGTTCCAATGCTTAGAATCGATGTTGGTTAACGTTTTTGGAGGGTGGGCTCCGTCGCGTCCCTCTGGAAAGCAGGTTTTGCAAGCGCCGCTATCGTTCCGATTCGGGGATTTCCACGACGGCGACGGAGGGATGTCCGAACGAACGGTTGCGTCCTTCAAACGTGCCGTTGTCGACGATCACTATAAAAGATCCGTCGTTGGAAATCTCCAAGCCATATACATGTGAAAACGGCCAGTAACCGTATTTATCGAAATAATAGTCTTGCAGGAAGGCGATGGCTTTTTTGCGGCCTGTTTCCACGTCGTACTGGACCAGCGGCGCCGGATATCCCTTGGGTTGGTAGTAGACGTAGCGTTCATCGGGGCTGAGCGCCATTTGCAGAACATCGCGACCTTTGTCCCAGACCGTGCCGATAACTTCGACCCGCGGTCCGTTATCCCAGTCCGGCCGGAATCGAAAGAAGGCGCCGTTGATGGTGGCCCAATAATACCAGCCGTCGGCGGCAGGACGCTTGGTGTGCCCCCGCAGAATGCCTTGATTGCCGCTGTCGGGATGCGCCGGTACCTCGACTTCATGACGCTTGAAACGGTTGAGTTCAGGATCGAAACTCATGAAACGATAGGGTTTTTCACTGCTGTCCATCCCCCAGAAATGACCCGTTTCCTGATCTAGAAACATGGATCGTGCGTTCCAGACCCATCCATTGGGCAGAGATCCGGCAAACCGCACGCGTTTCTCATTAACGTCCCAACTGAGCAAGGTAGGCGCAAGCGCGCCCGTTGCAACAAAAATTCCCCGTTCACTGTCCAGTGTATGCACCGGCAACGAGTTGCCGATCAATGGGACTCCCCAGTTCTTCGATTCGCCGCTATGTATATTGTAGCTGAACAGCCAGCTTCCACGGTAACCCGCTTTCCACCATGCCTCCGTGGGAGTCGGTCCGCGGTGTGTTGCCCCCCAGAGGGTGCCGTCCGGCATGATGCCAACCCGACCGTGGAGTTTGCCGTCGGTATACATGTCGTCATGCCAGCCGAGGGTGTCGCCGACATCGAGAACGCGCTTGAGCGTGTCGTCGGAAGGATCATAGGCATACAAGTTGACTTGTGCCCCGCGGCCGAGGTGATCGCTGGCCGATATAAAAAACCGGTTGTCGTCACTGCGCGTGATTTTGGCCCAGTTGGCCCATCCGGCCTGGTACGCGTCTTCCGAAAAATATTCCGGTTCCATGTCGGGCAGAATTTGCAGTTTAACTGTCGGCGGTGTTTCGGCGACATCGAATTCGCCGGCAATATCCACGCCAGGCGTGGTAATGAATTTATCGGAGCGATCGACAACGAAGACATTCTTCCCTCGCAGATTCAGCTTGTCGTATTGTGCATTACGTTCCCGGCGCGCGATTTCCCGGTCGCTGAGCGGGGCACGATTGGCTTGTGCGTGAATTGATAGCGCCAGCGCCGCGGTTGCAAAAACAAGAATATGCGCCGACAGTTTGTTTCGATACCGTGTAATATGAGTGTGCATGTTGGTGAACTCCTTGGTCATGTGGTTTCAATTGCCGGCCGTTGCCCGGCGTTTGCGTTGATCCTCGGAAAAGTCGTGTGCGACGGATTGCCTCACGGTTTCCTCGGAGAAATATCGATAGCCGACCAGGGCCATGGCCTGGGCTGCCTTGAGCATTTGATTGATGCCGTATGGTCTCGCTGATGCTTCACGGAAGTCGGGGGAGTGGCCGGCAATTATTTTGCGTGAAATCCCGAAATAGACATGTGCTCCGGGCGCCTGTTGCGATACATCTCCGAAATCGGATGATCCGCGGCCGGGTTGTTCCGGTATTTCTGGATGCAGCCCGCAGCGCTCGGCCGATTCAAGGTACAACCGGTTAAGCGTTGCGTTCGGCCATCGCGCTTTGTAAGGCGCCATCCCCGGTTCAATCGTCGCTTCGGTTGCCGTCATCAACGCCGCACCGGTTACGATTTGTTTGAA
>PWZG01000380.1 GCA_003567575.1 PVC group bacterium
AACCGCGAACCGTGAACCGTGAACCTGTGAACCATGAACCTTACTCTATTTCTTCTGTAACAGATGAATGGCGAATCCGCCGGTTTCGTCCTTAAGATAGACGGCAACCAGATTGCCTGTCGCATCCTTTTTGGCTGTATCCATGGCGACGGCAATGCCGTTGCGCTGCAACCATGCGACGGCGCGCGGGATACTATTGGTAGCGATCGCGACATGTCCGTTGGCGCCCAGTCCCTGGCTCTTGTTGACTTCGAATACCTTGCCGGCGAAGTTGGAGCTGTTACCTTCTTTCAACGGCATATTGAACATACCCGAAAGCGTCTTGGTTAGGCTCAACGAGGTTGCGGCATCCGCCGCATTGATACCGACATGCGCCAGTTCGAACCCGAGCATGACATCGACCGCTTCGCGGGTCATACAGGTGATTTCATCGAATTTACCGGCTTTGATCATATCGTCTTTAACCATCCAACTGCCGCCGCAAGCCAGGGTTTTGGGGAACTTCAAGTATTCAACCAGGTTCTTGGCGCTGATCCCGCCCGTGGGAATGAATTTGACCATGCCGTATGGGGCGCTCATGGCTTTTAGCGAGGCGACGCCACCGAAGGTTTCGGCCGGGAAAAATTTAAGCACGTCAAGATCCAGTTCAAGCGCGGTCTGGATATCTGTCGGTGTTGCAATGCCCGGTGTGACGGGAACCTGATTGGCCTGGCAGTGTTTGACGACGGTCGCGCTGAGACCAGGCGTGACCACGAATTTGACACCGGCTTGAATGGCACGATCGGCTTGATCTGTGGTCAATACCGTGCCGGCGCCGACCAGCATGTCGGGTACTTCGCTGACGATATTGCGGATGGCTTGTTCGGCGGCTTCCGTGCGAAAGGTGATTTCGGCAATGGGCAGTCCGCCGGCTTTCAACGCTTTCGCCAGAGGAACGGCGTCATCAGCGTTATCGATTTTGACAACCGGTACTATCCCGAGTTCGTGAATTTTGGCGAGTACTTCATGCATGATGTTTTCTCCTTTATAATCTTTATAATGCGTTGACCGGATAATTTGGTTTGCCGTCGGTCAATACGGCTTTAACATTCTCCGCTGCCTTGGTTTTCAGCTCCTTTAACGATTCTTCCGTATAAAATCCGGTATGTCCCGATGCGGTCAGGTTTTCCAGTTGCAGCAACGGATTGTCACGGGTGACAGGTTCGGCCTCGAACACATCGAGACCGGCGCTGTCGATCCATCCTTCGCTGAGTGCGCGATGCAGCGCCGACTCGTCGATGACCGGACCGCGCGATGTATTGATGATCATCGCCGTCGGTTTCATGGCGCGAAATACGGTTTCATTGAAGAGATGCCGTGTCTCATCGTTTAGCGGCATGTGAATCGAGAAGTAATCGCCTTCGCGTATCGCGGTGTCGAAATCGACTTTCTCGGCGCCGGCGGCGCGAATTGTGTCCGCATCCACGAACGGATCGACGACCAAAACGCGGCCCAATTCGAAGCCGCTGAGTTTGCGATGCAGTACCCGCGCGATTCGGCCGTAACCGAACAAGACGAAAGTACGTCCGCGGATACGGTATTGGGGCGATGTAGCCTTCAGATCGTTGATCCCGGCGCGCACCTGGCGGTCGCGTTGCGCAGTTTTGCGTACGCAACTCATGAACAACGCGAATGCCTGATCGGAAACGTCTTCGTCGCAATAGCCGGTGACGTTGGCAACCCATATCCCTTTGGCGGTCGCGGCCTCAACATCGACGTTATCGTAGCCGACACCGTAGCGTGCAATAACGCGGCAACGTTCCAGCGCTTCGATAACCGGCGCCGGCATCGGCGTTAGATTCACGCAGATACCGCAGGCATCGCGTACGGCGGCTATGACTTCGTCCTGCGCTTGCGCGCGCACATTAACGACCGTGGCGCCCATCGGTTCGAGGACATCTTTTTCGAATTGATAGCTATCGTATCGATCATCAAGAATGACTATTTTATGAGGCATTATGCTGTCCTTAAAAAAAGTTATACGCCGCAGAATGCGCCGAAGCCGCCGTCAATCGCCAGGCTGCTTCCGGTGACGAAGGAAGCCGACGGGGAACACAGGAAGGCAATGCCGCCGATCAACTCCTCCGGTTTCCCGTAGCGTTTCATCGGTGTGCCACCCAGGATGTCGTTGCCGCGCGAATCGGTCAAGACGCCGGGTGTTTTATTGATCAGGTCGGCATTCTGCAGGGTTGGAAAGAAACCCGGTCGGATTTCATTGACACGGATACGTTCGGAATGGTTCATGGCCATATCGGCAGCCAGCCATTTTGTAAAGCTGCTGACGCCGGCCTTGGCAGCCGAATACGCTATCACGCGTGACAAGGGGGTATCGGCGCTCATCGATGAGGTATTGATGATGCATCCTTCGCCGCGCTCGATCATCGATTCCGCGAAAATCATCGAGGGAATCACCGTACCCATGATGTTTAAATCAAATGTGAAGCGGATGCCTTCAACGCTTAACTTGGTGAAGGTAATTCCTTCTTCCTTGCGGGTCGTTGCCTTGGGGTGATTACCGCCGGCGCCGTTAATCAGAATATCTATCCGTCCGAATGCCGCCAGCATGCTGTCGCGCGCCGAACGGACGGATTCTTCCTCGAGCGCATTGATCTCAACGGCGATAGCCTCGCCGCCGGCTTCATTGATCGCGGTTGCGGTCTTTTGTGCCTCTGCCTGGCGCAAATCCATCGCCGCAACACGCACGCCCAACTCGGCAAGTCCTTGTGCTACGACGCCGAAGAGGACGCCGCCCGCACCGGTAATGGCCGCTGTTTTACCTTCCAGATTAAACATTTCATTAAGTTTGGCCGTTGGTTCCATTTTTTTTGTTTCCTTATGTTCTCTAACTTACTCCAAACACTTACTCTAGCCTCTTGCTCTAAACACTTACTCACCACACTTACTCCAAACACTTACTCCAAACGCTTCTTACTCACCACACTTACTGTCTTCACGTCTCACCGCTGACATACCCACACACTTAGGTTGTCGGCGTAAGCCCGCCTTACGTCTTTTCTCCCCAGCGTCCTTTTACCGCGGCGCCGGTCGCATGCGATTCGTACATGGCGCTGATGATCTCGATACAGGCGACCCCAAGATCCGCGCCGGCGTAATAGGCGGGCTCACGATCGGTTCGTACGCAGTCAACGGCATAGGCCAGTTCGTCGACGTAGCCGAGATTGAAAAATTCATCCACCGCCGGTTTCGTCCAGCCGGTTGTATTGTCGGTCTTTTCGATACAATACGCATATCCGGGCCGGCTGTAAACTGAAAGATTCGATCCGAACGTCAAGTCCGCCTTAAGAACGCCTTCCGCGCCGTAAATCTCGATCTTGTCGTCCATGCCGCCGACGGTAATATAATTGCCTTCGACCAACACGAATTCTCCATCGGCGAATTTCATGATGCCCAAACCGAAATCTTCGCCGCCGTTATCCTTGTGGACAAAATTATCTTCCTTGCCGCCGTTGCATTTGCCAATGACTTCAACGACGGGGTTCGCGCCTTCCCGGCCCAGCGCATGCAATGCCCATCCCACCGGATGGATACCCAGATGGATCAGGCTTCCGCCGCCGCAGGTGTCCTTGGCCTTGGCAAACGGGCTGTGCGTTCCGTTATGGCATTCCTTGGCCTTGATATACAAGGGGCGCCCGATTCCGCCTTCAGCGACGATTTCCAGTGCCCGTCGCAGTGACGGCGAGAAACACCAGTCTTCGCCATAAAAAAGTTTTACCCCTTGTTTCCGGCAAGTATCACGCATCTCGCGAGCGTGCGCTACGTTGGTTGCCAGCGGTTTTTCGCATAACACATTGCAGCCGGCTTCGGCGGCTGCCATCGTGACTTCATAATGCAGGAAATTGGGTAGACACACCGATACCAGATCGATTTTTTCCCTGGCCAGCATGTCGCGATAATCCGCATAAGTATTCGCGATATTCCATTTGGACGCAAACGGTTCAAGATTGTCGATCGCGGCCACCGCCACCAGTTCGGTGTGCGGATGGCGCCGATAACTGTCGGCGTGGAAATCGGCGGCAAACTTCGAACCGACGATTCCGATACGTACTTTTTCTGTTTTCATCATGGTAACCAATCCCAATTAAGCCATTATCAGGCAACCTTTAACCTATAGCCACAACCTATAAGACGGGCTATTGCCCGCCATGAATATCGAAAGATGCACGCGATAACGTGGATCGCGGCCGAAAAGATGTTAAATCGGGGTGTCCGATACTTGAACCATTTCCAGGGTTTTATTCGGACAACGCTGCAGGCACATGCCGCAGGCAACACATTTGTCTTCATCGAGAACCATACGCCCGTTGTCGTTCACGCGGTAGGCGAACATTTTGCAGAGTTGATTGCAGATTTCGCAACCGGCGCCGCAGCCGCAGGCCATACAGCGCGACGCTTCACTGACGGCCTCCGCGGCCGTCAGAATCGGCTGAAATTCATCGAAATCACCGACGCGTTCATCCGCCGGCCGCAGCGCCGGTTCCGGTCGCCAGGCACGCGGTTCGGCGCCGTGCCGCAACAGGGCGGCTTCCTTGTCCGATTCCATAGTTTCCGGATCGCTTTTCAAGAAAGCATTATCGCCGGCCATCCAGGTATCGATGGCGATAGCCGCCCGTTTTCCCATGGCAATGGCGCCGATAACGTTTTGCGGCCCGAGTACACAGTCGCCGCCGGCGAAGACGCCGGTGGCCGGCGTGGCGCCGGTATCCGGATCGGCCCGGATCACACCGTCGTTTTCCGGAATATCCGGATCGTTGCATGCGGTACGCTGGCCGATGGCGAAAATAACGGAATCGACGCCCAGCGTAAACTGGGTATCGGGAACTTCGACCGGACGTTTGCGGCCGGAGACATCCTGGCGTTGTTGCAGCACATAATGCGTCATGCGCAACCCGGTCAGACGATCATCGGCATCACGCTTGACGGATGTCGGCGCTACCAGGTACATAACGCGTACGCCTTCTTCTTCGGCTTCGGTGATTTCCTCATCGCAGGCCGGCATCTCATCGCGGGTACGCCGGTATACGATTGTAACCTCATCGGCGCCCAGCCGTCGCGCGCTGCGTGCCGCGTCAACGGCGGTAAAACCGCCGCCGATGACGGCAACCCGTTTGCCCGGCGACGGCGCCGTTCCTTCGCGGACAAGGCGCAGGAAGTCGAGGGCGGTCCAGACATTGTCTCCCGAAACACCGGGCAGATCCGGGACGACGCCCTGTTGCGCACCCAGAGCCAGAAACACCGACTTGAAGCCGTCACGTTTCAGATCGGCGACGGAAAAATCGCGGCCAAGCCGGCGGCCGTATTGGAAGGTCACGCCAAGCGCTTGTAATACCGCGATTTCGCTGTCGATATCTTCGGTCGCCAGCCGGAAAGCCGGGATTCCGTAGCGTAACATTCCGCCCGCGCTCCGTTCAGCCTCGAACACGGTTACCGCGTATCCGGATCGAGCCAAATCGTAGGCGGCGGCCAGGCCCGCCGGACCCGCGCCGACGACGGCTACCGGTATCCGATTGGCCGGCTGCCGTTGGTCAAGAATGTCAGGCTGCCATCCTTCGCGCGCGGCCATATCGATGACGAACCGTTTGATTGCACGAATCATGATCGGCTGGTCTTTTAATCCGCGTGTACATTGTTCTTCGCAGGGGTGATCGCATACTTTACCGCAAATGGATTGTAAAGGGGAACGCGACATGATCAACTGATAAGCTTCCTCGAACCGTTCTTCGGCAACCCGCCGCACGTATCCCTGCGCCGGCACGGAGTTGGGGCAGGCCGTAACGCACGGTGCGACGGGGCGTAATTCCTTGAAACGGGCATGGCCTTCGTAAATCGTTAAATCCGGCGCCGACCGGATGGCCGGCACCAGGATATCGCGCACATCCCGCAACGATTGATGGCCTTTGGCGCGCAGATAACCGCGTACACCCTCGATGAATTCCGGCATGAATCCGAAACCATGCACGATCGTCGCGGCACAGATGCCGATCAGATCCGCGCCACACATTGCCATTTCGACGGCATCCTGCCAGGTGGTGACGCCGCCGGCGCCGGTGATGACACGGTCCGGCCCGACTTTCCTTCGCATCTCATAAACATCGCGTAACGCCAGCGGTTTGATCCAGCCACCGCTTAAACAGGCCATACCGACTTCTTTTTGCAGGGAATACGTGGAACGAGCCGGATCGTCGAGATTGATCGACGGAATACCGAGACGGTTGGCGGTTCCGCCGACGGCATCGGCGCCGGCATTGAAAGCGCTGGCCGCGATATCGGCAATGCGACCGCCTTCGGGGGTCAATTTCAAAAACAAAGGTATACTGATTGCCCGGCGTACCGCGGCAACGACTTCTTCGGCGACGGCCTGGTTACTGCCCATGCTGGCGCCGGTCTTGGGGCCGCCGGTGTCATGGCCGGATAATTCCACGTTAAAAGACATGTTGGGGCAACACATGTTGAGCTCGATAATATCAACCCCGGCGGATTCGCACTGTTTCGCCATATTAACCCAGCCGTCCGGACCATCATCGCCCGCATAAGTGATATTGGCAAAAAGCACCAGTTCCGGTACCCGGCGTTTGCCGAGTTCGATTAATTTTAATAATTCATCGAGCAAAAGTCGTTTCTCGGCGGTAAACGTCAGTAGATTCCGGTCAGGATCATAGCCGTAACGCGGAACCCGATTGATGTAGGGCAGGGGATGCACAGTGAGTTTCAGGCTCGCCGCACCCCATCCGGTGTCGCGTATCCGTTCCAATTGTTCCACGGTCATCGTGGTGGGACCAGATGCAACGTAGAACGGATTACGGAATCTTATACCGCAAACCGTAACCGGCAAATCGGCATCGAAAACTTTGTGCATTGTATTAATCTCCGTCGGTGAAAACAGCCCGTCATGATGCCAGAAACGGCGGCAGGTGTCAAATTCGGAGTGTCCAGAGCCCTGAAGTTTTGCTATAAGGGATGGATTTGGAGCGGGAAGTTGCTCTGTGGGCACAATTCGAGAGTAGTGCTTCAGCGTGGCAAAACTTCAGTTCTCGGAACTACCGGGTTTCTGCCGGAAGCACGTTTATCTGGAGTCCAATTTCCGGATCGAGGTATTCGCGGGCCAAACGTTTCAAGTCGGCGACGGAAATTGCCGTGAAATCGGCGGTCATGGTTCGCGCCCATTCGAATCGTTGCGGATATTCCCACGCGCTGATCAAGACCGAGTTCAGCCAGTATCCGTTATCCCGCACCGTATCGCGCAATGATGCCAGGACGGGACGCAAGGCCCGTTGGTGTTCATCCTCGCTGATATTGCCGCTATGAAGATCGCGTGCGATTTCCATAATGCCCTGCGCCACCTCGTTTGCCATATCCGGCGCGATGGCCACGATACCGAAAAACCAGCCGTAATCCTGGTATGTATCATCGGGATTATGGATGGCATAGGCGCTGTAGGCTTCTCCCATTTCTTCCCGAATACGCAGGCGCATGCGGTCCGTGAATACACGCGCCAGAATGTTGAGGCGGCGTGTCCGTTGCATGTCCCACTGATCCGGTACGGGCCAGTAAACCGCGGTGTAAGCGTTGGGTATCCTGGATTGGAAAGTAAATGTTTCGACGGTTTCCGGCGCTGGCCGCGATAGCTGACGTCGTTCGCTGTAATCCGGTTTTTCATTGCTGCGCTCGGGCAATGTACCCAGGATAGCGGCGACCGTATTGATGGTGTTGGTTGCCGTTTCGATATCGCCCACGATGCTTATTTCAATGATATCATGCAGTAACGGATGCTGCAGCCATTCGCGGACCTCGTCGAGTTCCAGCGCCAGCAGTTGATCCTCGGGCGGCAAGCCGAAGCGTGGGTCGTCGCCGGCCAGAAATCGTGCGACCCGGTCGCGCAAAACGCCCTGAGCGGTGCGGCGGGCATTGATGTATCGTTCCTCGAAGTTTTCGCGGGCGTTGCGCAACGCCTCCGGCCGGAAGCCGGCGGCCTTGAGGTAAGCGCGCAATAATTTCAGTTGCAACTCCAAATCGTCCGGCGTGGTGGCGCCGCGGAAAACAAACGCATCCGGTTTGACGGTAAAACTCCAGCCGACATTACGGCCGGCGAACATGCGCCGCAATTCATCGGCGGAATGTTCGATTAATCCGCCGCGGATAAATGTTTCGGATGCCAGCAATGATAATCCGGGTTTCCCGTCGGGTTCCGTCAATTGTCCGCCACCGATACGGACGGCCAGATGGACTTCGTTGGATGCAAAATCCGTTGCCTTGACATTCAACCGGATGTTATTGTTCAACTGTGCCTGGTAAACGTCTAGATCGTCGATATATATTTGTTTGGTTACCCGACCCGGCTCGTCCGGAACGGGATAGGCAAATTGTACATCCGCCGTATCGTCGGGCGGTTTCACCTCGTCCTGCGCGGCGGTGCGGTACGTTGACAGGATCGTCTCTTCGGGATCATCGAATTCGACATTGCCCGTGACGAAAACAAAGCGATGATCTTCGGGGAATGCCTTGCGCAATGATTCCAGGCATTGATCGACAGTCAATGCGTCGAGGATCGGGCGCATAAGTTCCAGTTCGGTTTGCGGAGCGATGAATACCCGGTCGGTTGTCAGCGAGGAGACGAGGGATTCCGCCAGATTGCGTGAGCGCCTGGTTGGCGCCCTACGTGCATTTCTTTCAAGGTTATTGAGGATATTGGCGCGGATTTCCTCCAACTCGCTTTCATGAAAACCGTGGGTCAATGCCCGGCGCAGTTCATGTTCGGCAACGGTTAAGGATTCAGCCCATCTCTCCGGCTGCGTCATAAGGTCGATCGAGGCGTTCCTGAAAAAATCGAAAAGATCGTAGACGGTTGCCTGACCGCGTGAAAACGGTGCATTCTCCTGTTGTGCCAAGGTCTCCAGGCGTCGGCTGACGATCTGAAAAGCGACGGATCGCGTCAGCGCTTCGCGGCGTCTTTCCAACGTGTCCGGTTGTGGTGTCAATGGGTGTACGCATTGTATCGATACGCGCGTTGCCGGCGCTTCCGTTTCCGTATGCAGACGGGCGCTGAGTCCGTGTTCGACCACGCGTCCCGGGTCGGGAGTATCGGCAGGTGGGTGCCTTGCTTCGAAGTCATCGAAATACTCCTTTATCATGGGTTCAACGGTTTCCGGTACGGTATCGCCAACCACAATGATTGCCGACAGTTCGGGGCGGTACCATGCGTTGTAAAATTCCCGCAGTTCATCGCTGCCGGCATTTCGGATCACTTCTTCGGCGCCGATGGGAAAGCGGTCGGGAATAATCGATTCAGGAAGCAGTAACGCGAATTCGGCTTTTGCCGTACGGAATCGCACGGAATCGCGCGTGCGTTTCTCGCTCAGTATCACGCCGCGTTCCGCCTCGACTTCCGCCTCCGCGATGATCATACGGTCGGCGAAATCGCGTAATACCAGCAATGCATCTCCGATCGAGTCGGGTTCGGTGTCGGGCAACTCGATCTGGTAGGCGGTACGATCGAAACCGGTATAGGCGTTGGCGTCGGGACCGAAACTCATGCCCAGATTCTGGAAATATTCCACCAGTGTTCCGGCTTCGAAGTTCTCAGTGCCTTTAAACGCCATATGTTCGAGATAATGCGCCAGTCCACGTTGATCGTCGCGTTCCTGCAGGGATCCGGCTCGAATCAGCAATCGTAAACTGATGCGGTCCCGTGGTTCGCTGTTGGGTTTGATCGCATAGCGTAAACCGCTGGGTAATTCGCCGAAGGTCACCGCGGGATCCGCCGGAAGATCGCTGCCGGGATACGGTTGGAATGACGCGCAAACCGCGGTCGACAGGACGGTTGACAGAAACATTGCGACCAGGCCGTAAATCCATCGCTGCCGGGTCAGGGATAACTGACTGCTTGCGCCCGTTGCGCCGGCCGGGGTAGCTGCGTTGCCTCGTGTCGCGGCGTAGCTTCGCGAAGCCGAATGGCTCGGGATGACATTGTCTTTTCTTGCTCTTCCCGGGGGAGAAAGCCGATTTCCGCGCACGGTTACCTGACCTTTCACGATTTGCGGATTTCCTTGAGCATGACGGGCCAGGCTTGATCGGCGTAAAAACGGTGACCTTCGGGACCAACCACCAGGTGGCAACGGTCGGCGGCGTTTGCCGCGCGGTAGATGCCTTTCAAGTCGCGAAACGCTTTACGTGTTGCGCGGATTGGAAAGATGGGATCGTCATGTCCTGCCACGATAACAACTGGTCGCGGCGCAAAAAGTCCCATCACATCCGACATTTCGGCAACCTTTGCCAGCCCGGGGATGTAATTGTCCGCGCAATGATAAATGGACATAATCGAATCTTTGAAGGTGCAAAAGTAGCAGGACGGCATGGCGAAGCGCAGGCGGGGCAGTAACGCCGCGGCAAAGACCGAAATGGTGCCGCCGCCGGAATTACCCATGACGCCGACCCGACGCATGTCGACATCCTTGCGGCCGGCCAGATAGTCCAGGCCGCGATCCACGTCGTATACCCTTTCGCCAATCAGCGTCTTGCCCAGCATCAATGCATGCATGGTAGCATCATGACAACCATGCGAGCCCCGTTTTTCCTGTTTCAATTCCTTGCGGTAACCGAACGATCGTTGTTCGATGCATAGCGCGGCAACGCCGTGACGCATGCAGCCGATCGCGAAATCACGATCCCCTTTTACCGCGGCGGGTTGTGTTTCGTCGTCATAGCTTACCCCAATCGAATTGTGCATGCCGGTCGAGTGTCCTTGCAGACAGATCATGACGGGGTAGGGCGCCTTGACATTGTGCGGCAGACAAAGATAGGCGGGAACATCGGCATACGGCTCCGAAGTAAACACAATTTTCTCTATTGTGCCCAGCGCATGATCGCGTCTCCACAACGTACGCGGGCGCAAAGGTACCCGTTCGCGCGGCCAGTCGCCGATCAGGACGCGAAGTTTGCGCCGTAACCGTGATTGCCAGGCGGTTACATCGTTTCCGTCAAAAGCCAGCGATGGCTGCAAAGACTGTAATTGATGCCGGTGATATTCCGATGGCGACAAATGTAAACTACCCGATTTGGACATGGCGGACTCCTGTGTGTGCGTGGTGTCGACAAGCTGTAAAGGAAAACATTATGCCAGAATACTGTTTGCGATGCAAATGGTTCGCCCGCCGCATTACCGCATTTCCTGGCCGCCGGTCACGTTGATTGCCTGGCCGGTCATGTAAGACGATTGGTCGGAGGCCAAAAAAACCACAACATTGCAAACGTCTTCGTAGGTACAGGGCCGGCGCATGGGGACCTGTTCGATGTATTTCCGGCGGATTTCATCTTCACTGACTCCCTGGTTGCGGGCATATTGCTTGAATAAATCGTTTTTCCAGAGAGGCGAATCGAGAAGGTTGCCCGGGCAGACGGCGTTAATGCGCACGCCTTGTTCCGCCATTTCCAGGGCGGCACTCTGGACCAGTCCGATGCCGCCGAATTTTGACGAGGCATAGGCGGAATTTTTGTACGACCCCTTTTTGCCGGATTTGGAGTTGATTTGAATGAAAGATCCCCCGCCGGCGCGTTGCATTGACGGCAGTGCATGTTTCATGCAGATCATTTGGCCGGTTAAATTGATATCGATGACTTTGCGCCAGCGCGCGACATCGAAATCGACAATGGATTCCGCTATCAGAATAGCAGCATTGGCCACGAAGACCTTGCAGGGGCCGAACGCCTTTTCGCTGAAAACACAGAGTTCGCGCACCTGGGATTCGTCGGAGACATCGCACGTCAGCCAGCGGACATCTCCGATTGCCTCCAGTTCGGCGGCAGCCTTTTCCAGTGGTGGCCCTTTAATATCGGCAATGACAACGCTGGCGCCTTCGTGAAGTAATCGTTCGGCAATGGCTCGTCCCAGTCCCTGGGCGGCGCCGGTTACAATTGCCGGACGATTTTGCAGTGGTTTGGTCATAATTGACTCCTTTATTTATTCAACCGTGAACCTTGAACCGTGAACCGTGAACCGTGAATCGTTTATACAATCCATTCTCCCTGCCGCGCCGATTCCCGTATCCGTTCAAGCGCGGTTGCCGGACCGGATGCCGTAAGCTTCGCGGAATGACTGGCGGTAAGCGGCGGCAGGGCGCCGACCGCGGCAAAAAAGGCATTTTGTTGCCGGCGATTGTTGTTGAAATCGGCTGCAACACGAGCATCGCAATAGGCGTAATCGGCGTAGCGACTGAGGATGGTCTGCCCGATCATGACGCGTGCGCCGTCCAGAAAGGATGCGGCGAATTCCTTGAGGACAGGTCCCGTCAAATCATCGTAAAACGGTTGACCGTCCTTGTTCATTTCCGTGCCGATATTAATCGGCATGTTCATTGCCTCAGCGGTGGCGACGAATTTGCGAAGATTATCGATTTTTCTTTGGCGTTGCGCTGCGTCCGCGATATTCCAGTTCCTGTCCGGAATGATGTTGACCGCGGCCACGCCTTTTTCGCGCAAACATTCAAGCATGGCGGCCGGATCTCGTTCGCCCTCGCTTTCGCCATCGAGCCAGGTCGCCATCGGGATGGCGCGGGATTCAAGTATCCATTGCACGAATGCGTCGACCGCCGG
>PWZG01000629.1 GCA_003567575.1 PVC group bacterium
GACAAAATTCATCCTTCCTCCAGGTTTCAATCCTCATCCGCATCTCACAAGTTTTTTTTGCGCTTGCAAACCGTGCAATACCACGCTATATTTCCGAGAGAAGGCCGAGGTTTCTGCCAAAGGCCACAACGAGACGAAAAAATGACGGTTTTGATGTATTCACGAAATCAAGCCGTCTAATACAAATGTTGGGCGTGAGGACGAGACAGATGAGAAATAACGACAGACATACTCCCGCGCGCAACACCCCGGCAACTTTGTTTGACGCGCCGTCAGGCAGTTGGACGCTTGTCGTTTTGCCCGATACGCAATTCTATGCCGACTCTTATCCTGAAGTATTCTTCCGGCAGACTGAATGGATCGCGGCACACAAAGAATCGCATGACATTCGCTTTGTCGCTCATGAAGGGGATGTGGTGCATCGCAATTGCGATGATCAATGGGAAATCGCCCAACAGGCAATGAGATTGCTGAAACAAGCGAATATTCCCTTTGCAATATGCTCTGGCAATCACGACATCGGTGATCCAAAGGCCAAGTCCAGCGCATGCAATCGCGTCACACTTCTCAACGATTATTTTCGGGCGGACGATTACAGCCGCAATGGTGCGTGCGGTTTTTTTGAGCCCGGCAAACTTGAAAACAGTTGGCAAATTGTTCTAAGCCCCACGATGCCCTATTTAATCATTGCGCTGGAATTCGGTCCACGAGACGCAGTGCTTGAATGGGCCGGCAGAATCGTTTCGCAGCACACCGATGCGCGAGTCATTGTGTTGACCCACGCATATCTTTACAGCGACAGCACCCGTTACAATTGGTCGTTGCATGGGAAGAAACAGAAGTGGAGCCCCAAGCAATATGGCATATCCGACGCCGGACATGTCAACGATGGCGAAGATATCTGGCGGAAGCTAATTGTGAATCATCCCAACATGGAGTTTGTCTTGAGCGGCCATGTAGGTTTTTCGGGAACAGGGCTTCTGTCGAGTATTGGATGCGGGGCGCAGGCTGTTCATCAAATAATGGCGAACTATCAGTGTAACCCTGCGAATCCGGTTGCGGCCGGAGGTAATGTTCGGCCCTATTGGCCATACGGCGGAGCAGGATGGCTGCGCTTGATGCAGTTTTTTCCCGACGACCATGCTGTTCGAATTAGAACCTATTCTCCCTGGTTGGATCTTTGGCTTGAGCAGCCAGACCAAGAATTCATTCTTCAAAGGCAACCGTAGTCGCTAGGAGATGGTATGAGATTAAATTTGCCAGAACACGCAGTTTCAGATCGCGTGAGCAAGAAGTTTCATGTGCACTCGAATACGCGATCAACGCTGGCTGCGCTCGACGGGCCGGGCTGTATTCGCCACATATTTCTTGTGCTCAGCCATCCTCTCCGAACGGTTGCGTCCAGCCGAAAGGCCATTCTCCGTATTTACTTCGACGACGAGGATGTTCCGTATGTTGAAACGCCGGCCGGTGACTTTTTCGGAGTCATGCATGGCGAGGGATACTATGACATCAACAGCAAGTACCTATCCGTTAAGGCGTGGAATGGATACAACTGCTATTTTCCTATGCCCTTTGCACGTTCGGCACGGATAGAGATCGAGGCTGCGCCCGAAGGGACAGCGGCCTATTTGCAGGTGAACTGGCACCGTTATCCTGATCAGGTCATGACCGAGCAGCGTCGATTCTGCGCTCGATGGCGTCGCGAGAACCCCGCACGGTCGTATGGGGAGGACTTTCTGATACTCGATGCGGATGGTCCGGGACAGCTTCTGGGGTTTGTATACGGAGTTCGATTGCTCGACGACTCGGATCGTTGGAGCCATGGGGGCGCAGACAACATCTACATTGATGGTGAAGGCCGGCATACTGCCTTCCTGCGTGGGATTGGGGGAGAGGATTGCTTCGGGAGCGGCTATGGAGGCAACCTCCATCCCGTCGATACTCACCTATATGAGGGCATGCCGTTCTATACCCATGATGACCAAGGTTTTTCAAGACCCGCCCCTCGACTGGTTGGATACCGCTTCTATGATCAAGACGCCATCTGCTTCGATGAGTCCATCCAGTTTCGTTTTGGCTGTATGAAGAACGATATCTGTGCGACCGTTTACTGGTACCAGGAGGGTGCCGTTCGTCCGTTCTTTAAAATGCCGGGGTTTGACGGGCTACTGCCGGGAGCGGCATTGCCCTCCGGTTCCTGCGATCTGCCCCTGCCCGACCGGGGCGGTTGGTTGATTGCCGGCCCCGTCAGCAGTGTTGCCGTCCATAAACCTGATAACAGCGGACTTGCGTGGCGCGAGATTCGGGCACACCATGGTTTTGTGGATTTCAATCACCACTTTCGACCAAAGAAACGTGGCGTCGGGATACACCATACTGGCATGGCATGCTTCGCGCGGTGTAACATCAAAGCACCCCGCGCAACCACCGCCACCATTCAACTGGCCTGGGACGATGCCCTGACCATCGCCGTCAATGGTGGCCTGCCAACCGGGCTTGGCGACAATGCCGCATTTCGGACAAAATCCCTCGACGTGTCGTTGCTGGAAGGAGATAACGAGATTACGATCGCGTTGACAAACGAGAGCGGATCAAATCATGGCGGTTGGACCTTCTCGTTTCGATGCATGACTTCAGATGGGGTCATCCTATTGCCCCAACCGGGCCATTATTCAGCCCAACCAGCAGGTGCAGGCGACGCTTGACAGCGCGCCTGACCCGCGGCGTTCTGTTTAAAGAAAATATTGATTTCCGAGTGAATCGATGATACCTTTTTGGGACTGAATTACGGGAGGTGTTTTATGCCAATCACAATGACAAAAGATCAAGCTCACGGACTTGTCGA
>PWZG01000469.1 GCA_003567575.1 PVC group bacterium
CGATACTCGTGAACAAGATGGCGATCAACTCAGTCGATCAGGCGGTCTTGCAAATCATATTCCCTTGCCTTACTCATTTTCCTTTCCCTTGTTCGGTTGGATATTCCGTGTTGGATATTGGAAATTCAAGCGGTGGTGGATGGCCGCTGCACCGTCCCACACCGGTCTTATCTAAGCGCCATTCCCGCCTAAGGCGGGCTTCACCCGCAATTCAGAGGTCAGAGGTCAGAGGTCAGAGGTCACGACACCCGACACCCCGGCGATTCTTCGCCGCTGTGTCGGCGGCGTTGAATTTTCAACGGAGCGTGTTATCATGTGTGTAACCGCCGCCCCCACTCGTTTAAGAGTTCATGACACAAATGATTTCACAACGTACGATGCAATTGTTGCGCCGCACTATCCGGCAACATTGCGGCACAACCCCTTATCTGGTGGATTCAACCGGTCAAAGCCTGCGTTCGAAAGACCCTTTGCCCGATGTTGACTTGTTGCGCCGCAACCGGTTATATGCAATTCATGAAAGTGTCAAACTTGGCGAGACGGTACGCTTTGAATTGTCTCCCGGGCTGCATGCCTGGCTGGTTGCCGTGGAGAACAAACATATCGTTCACGGCGGTTTGATAGGCGGGGAAGCATTACGCGAGAATCAACCGGAATCGGCGGATATCCTGCAAAAAGATCTGCAAGCGATGGGCATGGACGGCGACTGCGCGCGTGAATATATCGCCGGATTACCCGTGCTGTCGACCCACGCCATGAAGGCGGCGGCGGCCGAATTACGGACGATATTTTACGCCGTCAGCGGTTGGCAGGCGTTGCAAATGCAGGAGAACCGCTTGCGCACCGCACAGCAACGGCAACTGGCGCAGGCGATTGATGAACGGAAACGACGCGGCGACACCGTGGTTTACCCTTTTGAAAAGGAGCGGGTTCTTTTGTCGCTGATAAAAACCGGCGATCGCAACCGAGCCCGCAAAGCCCTCAATGAGATGCTGGCGGTCATGTACATGACCTCGCCCAAACTTGGTTTGTTACGTGCCCGCGCCATTGAATTGATGGGGTACCTGACCCGTGCGGCGCTGGAAGACAGTCCGTTGATGGAACCGTTGATCGAACGGAATCACGCCTGGATGGCGCGCCTGATCGAGGCGCCGGACTTTGAGGAACTGAGCCGGACCCTGATTCAGGCGCTCGAAGATTTCATCGACGGGATTTATCTGCAAGGATTCAACAACGGCAATCCGCATGTCGGCAAGGCGCTGGATTATATCGCAACCAATTATGCCCAGCCGATTTCCCTCAAAACGGTCGCCGCCGCCATCAATTTGAGCACCTTTCGAGTGGCCCACCTGGTGCGTCAGGCAACCGGCAATACCGTACTGCAACTGATCCAGCAAACGCGTATCCGTCATGCACGTCAACTGCTGGAGCGAACGGATAAAAGCTGCACCGAAATCGGGTACGAGGTCGGCTACAGCAACCAGAGCTATTTCATCCGCCATTTCCGGCGTCAGACCGGATGCACCCCGGCCCGTTACCGTCAGCGATTTCTCAAGCCGCCGCGACCGGCTTAAGGCTCTTAATCGACGCACGTCATTCGCGCGCTTACTGTCTCGGTGGTTCGGCGTGCGCTTCGGTCAACCATCCAATATTCAACATCGCGCAGGGATCAAGCGCCGTGACACTGAAATACCGACGAAAGTGATATGCGCCCATCGGCGCCCATCACGGGGTCAGGACATAGACCAGGATATTGATGCCCAGCCTCGTGAAATACGTATGGGCATAATCGTTTATTTCACGGCTCCGGTAATATTGGAACACGCGCCAGCGGCCGTCGGGTTCCTGAACCCATGCCGGGCGCGCTTGGGTTTGGCAGTAGATGATGTCCCTGAGCCCATCCTCGCGGGCAGCCTCGTAGCGCAACCCGCCATAGGAGGCGGTCTGCAACCGTTGATCGAGGCCCTCCGCGCCCTCGCGAATACGGAACGAGATGTTGCCGGTCCATTGCCCCATCGAATCGCGTCCCCATCCTATCGAAATAATGGGCGTGGCCAGCACGGCCAGACGGCCATCCACTTCGATGCCGACCGCCGAATACGAACCTTCGGGCCATTTTTCGTGAACAACGTAATCGCGCACGGAATCCGGCAGGCTGGCGGGATCAGGTAATCCGCGATAGAAACTCCGGAACAATCGGTGCGATCGGGACAACGTCTGGAATTCGAGTTCCGGAAAGACGGTTTTGAAGGCATCGCGGATTTCCGGGCTCGGCTCCCAGTCGGGAAAGCTGTGGGTTTGACCGAATCTGGTATCACCGCGCAGGAACTCGCTGGTGATGCCGGCATCAATAAAAATGAAGCCGCCACGCTCGAGGTATTCGCGTAAGCGTTGCTTTTCGACCTCCGTCAAGGTCCAATCGGCGCGATCGGCGAAGTTGACGTAGATGAAAGGCAACCGGAACAGCAATGGATCCTCGAACGATTCGATGATGACCGGCTCGGGTTCGACCGGTAAGGTGGTCTGGCTGGCCACCGTGGATAACAGGGAAGGCAAAACATGTGCCAACCGCCGGTCACCGGCGCGTCCCTGTACCAGTTGACCGATTCGGACCCTGGACGGCCGCGCCGGCGCGTCGCCCGCGGCGGCATCCGATCCGGCCACCGGCCAGGCGGCAATAAGCATGACGGCTAGAACGAAACATATCTTCAGGATGTTTTTCATGGCGTAGACCGTGGCCTTGGTGGTTGTGGACGGGAATTCGGCGGAGACCGCGGCGTGTCGAGCGATTGCAGCAGACGACGGAGTTGATCGCGCTCGGCATCATCGCCGATCCGCTCGATGGCGCGTTCGATCCAGGATCGAGCTTCGGGTGGCCGGCTTTGCATCAAGCTGGTTCGCGCGGTGTTCCGCACGACGGCGGCCCCATCGAGCAGAGCGCGTCCGGTGATTTCTATCCAACCGTTCAATTGGCGTCGCGCAAACTCCCCGATCACGGCGTTCCGGATTGCCGGAAGTTCGTCGATCAATAACTCGTCGAGTAATGCGGCAGCCGGTTCGTCTCCAAGGCGTCGGCTGGCCGGCACGAGCAGCTCGCGCACATCCGGATAGGTTGACCCGGCCAGTTGATGCAAGGTGTCCTGGTCCAAGACCCCGTACTGGGTAATTGCCAGGCCGGCGCCGCGCCGGATCTCGGGAGCTGGATCATCCAGAAACGCCATGAGCGCGGCGGTATCCAGCTCGTTGTCATCGTGTAGCACCAGTGCCTGAATGGCAGCGGCTTGGAATTCGGGAACCGGATGACGTAATGTATCGCGCAGTAACGGAGTCGCCGCAACATCCGTGCCCGATAGAGTGGCGATGATCCTGGTTCCCAGCGTTCGATCCACATCGGGCCGTGCCAGGTAATCGGTGATCGGTTTCATTTCGGTGATTACGCCGCCGCGCAAGGCTGCCAGGATCGCTTCGCCGGCCACGGCGGCGTCCGGATCAGCGGTCAAAGCCAGTAGAGTCGGGCCGGATTCCGCGGTAGAGTGCCTTGCCAGGCTGCGTATAAGTTGCAAGCGCACGTCGGGTTCAGGATCGTTTGCGAGAAACAATACCTTTGTAATAACCGCCTCGACCGGCCGGCTGCGCCACAACGTTTGCAAGGCCATAACCCGCAAGGCCGGATTGGTTTCTTGCAGAAACGGCAACACCACATCCTGATCCACGAACGCCTGAACATGGTGGTAGGCCGAAAGCATGTTGTGACGAACGGCTTCGTCCGGATCGGCGAAGGCTTGTCGAATGGCCTTCACCATATCCGGCGGTCGTTCGGAAGGCGGCGCCCGCATGGCGGCCAGTCCGCGACCGGCCAGCTCGGGTAGGCGCGCTGAAATCATGCGCCGGATATGCACGTCTTCATCGCCCAGCAGCGGCAACAGCGCGGGCGCGGCCATCATCAATCCAGAAAAACTTTCAACCAGCGAGACGACGGTTGCGCGCCGGACCGCGGCCTCGGGATCACGCAGTGTCTTGATCAGTGCGGCACGGGCGGTAGGAACCTCGTATTTGCCAAGCAACAAAACGGCGGCACGGCGGGTTTCGGGATTCTCCGATTCCAGGTCGGCAAGGCATTTGGCGAGCGTATCCGCCAGCCGTTCGCCGCCTCCCATGGTTATATCGTCCGCAACTGGGGCATCGGGTTCCGTCCCTCGATTTGGCGCCGCTTGGCCGGCAGCCAGACCGGCCGTCAGAAGAAGGACGGCCATCGCAAATGCCGCCGTGAGCGCGGCGGCCGAACGCTTCGGATTCAGGGATCGGAACGGCGCCGTTCCAAAGCGCAGGTTTTGCAAATGTATCGACCGTATCGTCTTCATGATAGCATGTGAGTCCGCGGGGTTACAGGGTTACGGGCGCAAACGCGTCTTGGTGGCTTATCCAAGCATGTTTGCGTAAAAAAGCAAGAAAAATCTGATTTCTGGCTTCTGCCCTCTGGGTTGCGGGCGAAGCCCGCCTTAGACCAGTCCAATTCGTCTCCTTAAATACCATTCGCCGGCGGCGGTGCCCGCCAGTAACACAAGTAAAAACCATGATTCTGACCAGCGCACCGTTTCGATCCGTAGCGGCACGCTGTCGGCCACCGCTGGCGTGAATCCGGGTTCGATCCGGTTGTAGGCGCGATAGGCGCCGCCACTGATGCGGGCAATATCGCGCAGCAGATCCTCGCGTTTCTCGACGCTCTGCATTTCGATGCCACCGGGTGCTGCCAGAAAATAAGCGTTCTCTTCGAGTGTTTCCCCGTCTGGAAGACGTACGCGTACATCGACCCGATATTCACCGGCAAGCGATGGCGTATACAGATCGTCGAATTCGCCGGGCGCCTCGCCGCCGGGAGCGAATGTCCGTTCGGTCAGGTTATCGTCCGGACCGCGAATCCCGGCACGGATCTCGGCTTCCGGCGCCGGCAGAAAGTCAGAACCCAGGATTTCGGCGGTCAACCTGGCCGGCTGATCGATATCCAAACGTGCGCCGTCGAACGGCAGGTGCAATCGTGGTTTACCGGTTGACCCGAGCCAGGCCAGCAGATGCGACCAAAAGGCGCGATGCCGTTCTGCGTCGGTCTGACTGGCAAGATGCCATGACCAGGTCTGTTCGATGCCAAGGTAGGCGGAGCGGCCGCTGCCGTAGCGTTGCACGGCCAGAACGGGAGTTTCATCCGTGCCCAGGGTCATCGCCGATCGGGCGCCGCGTTTCATTTCCGTAATCACATAATGAGTGGAATCGGATGGCAGGAAAGGACCGGGTGGCGCGCTTAATGCCGCGGCGCGTCGTACCGGGAAGATAACTTCTGTATCCGGGGTAAGATAAGGTCGGCCGGCCGACCGTTCGGCGCGCACATCGGCCACCGGCAGCAGGTCGTACAACGGGTCGTCCAACCCCTGGAACGGTCCGAGACAAAGTAATCCGCCGCCGCGGACCGCAACAAAATGTTGTATGGCATCCAACGCTTCATCGTTCAACATGGTGATGACCCGGCTATCAAGGATGACGGCATCGAAACGGCTATAGGTTTCGAAGGCATCGGGAAACCCGGCCACGTGATCTTCATCCTCGAACGCTTGTCCGTAACCGCGGTATACATCGGGCGCGAGGCGCAGGATAGCGGACAACGTGATCTGATCGCCGTGACGTGTGGTGTGGCGCAGGAACGGGTATTCCCAACCGAGATGTGCGCCCAGATACAACATGTTAAAGGTATCGGGATCGCCGACCTCGACGGCAACGTGGGCAATATCGGTTTCCGGGATCGAATCGGGTGGATCGGCGTTCAGCAGCAAACGGTACACATGCGTGCCGGCAAGTTCCGGCGTGACGGTAAATGACAGCGGCTGTTCGACGCCACCCGGTTCGAGCGTCAGTGTGCGGCTATCGATCAGCAGATCGCCGCGGCGCAGTTCGATACGCGCCTGGCGCGGTTGATCGAACGTATTGACGGCAATGGCATTGATTACCGCCGCGCGGCCCCGGTCGGTCCGGATCGTTTCATCAGGCACGCGCAAAGCCAGGTCGGCCGGAACCCCGGGTGTCCCGATGCCGACACAGGAAATCGGGATACCGCGCGCGGCGTAGCGTTTGGCTTCCTCGATCGGCGAGCGTCCCGTATTGGAATGCCCGTCGCTGATCAGCAATACTGCGCCCAGTGGTTGTGTACCGTAACCGGCCGCCGCTTCGGCGAGAGCATCGCCCAGCGCCGTGGCGCCGGGCAGGATACCGAAGTCGCCGCCGGTGTAGCGGGCGGAACGATCCGTCACCAGATAGGTTTCGGTCTGGAAGCGGTTTCGCAGCGTCTGAATGGGTGATGCGTCGGTTGTCGCCGTAAGCCATTCGCGGACCAGTTCGAGGCGGGATCGATCGCCGTCAATGTCCCGCACCCGCATGCTGCCGGAGGCATCCACCAGGATGA
The DNA here is from genome assembly GCA_003567575.1 of PVC group bacterium. Taxonomy (GTDB): domain Bacteria; phylum Verrucomicrobiota; class Kiritimatiellia; order CAIKKV01; family PXCX01; genus PXCX01. Next base: position 6,449 of record PWZG01000469.1, read on the forward strand.
CCATGCGGAAGGCCGCCGGATCCGGTCGTTGCCGTTCATGATACGGCGCCAACAGCAGCAGGCCCAGTAACAACAGCAGGGTGGCGCGCAGGACCAATAATCCGATCCGGTAGCGGCGCGGCAGGACGCGGCGCAAGCGCCGGTATCCGATCCACGACACAGCCAGCCCGGCGCCGACCAGTAAGAGCACCGCAAGGATCGGTATGGGAAGATCAAGACGCATATCAATCATCCCGGCTTTCACTGAGCGATTTAAAATAGGCCTCGACCAGGCCGCGATATTTGGCGGGTGTACCGCTGGTCTGACGGATCAGTTCAAGCCGCTGATCGAGTGCGTCGGCCAGCAGGTGTCGTTGCAGGATGCCGGCCGCCTCCTCCAACAAACCCAGTGCCCGCCAGCCGGCTGCATCCGACTGGGTATCATGCTGTAAACCGCCAAGCGCCACGCCGATACCGGCTAGGCGTGCGTCGTCAAGACGGTTGCCGACATCCGACAACTGCCGGGCCATGGATTCAGCCGTCTCGGCCACGGCAGCGGCCGATTCGTCACCTTGTTCACCCGGTTGCATGGCGTCCTGTACCCGTTGTCGGGATTGCTGCACTGCCTGTAAGGCCGCGGCCAGTTCCTCGCGCGATACGCTGGGTAATTGCTCGGCCGCCTGATGCATTGCCTGCGCCATTTGCCGCAAGCCGTCCGCCGCCTGGCGTTGCGGGGTCACGGCGCGATCGAAGCGGCGGTAGGTCAGGGCGCTCTCGGCCCGCTGCATCCGGCCCCCGAGATTGGCCTGCCGGGCCTCACTGACGGCTTCGGCAACCGCCTGACCGGCATCCGGGAAATCTTCGCGCAAGTCGGCGGCGGCACGGTTCGCCATACTCATCAGCGACTCGAATTGTGCGCCGATATCGCGTTGGTCATCTTGCATGGCGTCGGCGCGCGATTCGGGGGGCGCTTCATTCTGGGCCACGGCACTGGTATCGGCGGCCGCGTTCTGGCGCTCGGCAAGAGATTGCGCCTGGTTGCCAAGTTGCGCGATACGCTCGGCAGCCAATCGCTGCATCCGTTGCCGGATTCCATCCGCGGCGGACAAAAGACCGGCCTGTGCCCGGCGACCATGCCGTCCGGCGGCATCCAAATCGCCGCCGGGTATTCGTTCGGCGCCGGCGACCATCTCGCCGGCCGCACCATCGATCGCGGCAATGGTATCCGCCGCCAGATCCATGGCCTCGGCTTGTCTTCCCGCCTGATGGGTTTCGTCCACGATGGCCTGTTGGCGATCCGCCAGTTCGCGGCGTTCCGCGTCACCCGTCGCCCTGTCGGCCAGCCGTTCGAGCCGTTCGCTGAGATCGCCCTGCCGGTCCGCCAGCGCGGTCAAATGTTCCGCCAAATCACGCATGGCTTCCATAATCTCGCGCATCGACATCTCCCGTTGTTGCATGTCGTCCGGCGACGGCAATGCCTCCGTGCTTTCGCCTGCGCCTGCGCCATCCGAGGGTGGCGGCGTATTCTTCATCAATTCCTGCGCCACCTGGGTCAGCCGGTGCAGGGCGCGTCCCTGATGGGGTAGGGAATCGTCGGCCAGACCGTGTGACAGCAAATCGCGTGCTATCCGGATTTCGTCGCGTGCGATATCAAGACCTTCGCTGATCTCGGGCGGCGCGCCCAGCGGCGGGATCATGGCGATGATCTTGCCGACCTCGGTATGCAGGTCGGCCATACCGGCATTGAGCCGTCGGAACAGGTCAGCGCGTTCGGGCTCGAAAGCATCGATTACGTCATGCGTCAGGCGAATAAGGCGGCGCAGTTCGGCCAGCAGTTTCAAGATATCGAGTTCCTGTGTCTCGCCACCGTCTTCTCCGTCGGGCATATCGTCGGGATCGATATCCGAGCGGATTTCGATGAAATAAACTTCCGATCGGGCGTGTTGCGCGTCCGGTTCACGGGTGTCGGTAGCGGTAAAGAAATAACTGATTACATCCCCATCGTTTGCCGCCAGTGCCTGCGGATCGAGATCATACTGGACCTCGATATCGCGGGTAGGCGGCGTCGCGCGACGATGCAACCGAATATCGTTACGCGGTCCACCGGAGATGCGGTACACCAGTGTGACGGCCGCGAGACCGAAATCGTCTCCGGCACGGGCGCGCAGCCGCAACGTGGAATCGGGCGCAATCGCCAAATCGCGCGCCGGTTCGATGGCATCGACAAGCGGCGGCGCATCGGGATAAGTCGAGATACGGCCGCTGAGGGCGATGATTTCGCGGTCGGCCGTATCGGTTAATCGTATGCGGTAATCGATCGGTGTCTCCAACACAATACGCGCTTGCCGTTCGCCTTCGGTGGAAGGCAGCAGCGCAACAGGTTGATCGTGTCCGTCTATATCCAGGAATGCCTTGACATCCGGTTCCACACCCACGGTAAAGAGCGCGCCCGATCCCTCGAGTGCGGCGATTTCGCGCATCGGATCGACCTCGTCGGTCGGCAATCCGGTATATTCGGGCGGTATGATTTCGAGTTGGAACGACTGCATGACAGGCGGACGATAGACGGTAACCGTATGCCATGGCGAACGCAACGATGGCGTAACTACCCGGTAACGCGTGGTGGCGTTGACCCCGTAGAGCGTGACATCGCGACGGTCATCGCGCGCATGCATCGGGTATCTTCGCCGTCCGTCGGCATCCTCAATCTCGATGGCGGGATCACCGTCCCAGCGATGAATTCGCGCTGTTACCGCAACGTCGCTGCCTTCGGGCAGATCAACCGATCCGGGCGCTACCTCGAGGCCGCTGCTCATGCCGGTTCGCACATCGTGAAAAGCGAATCCTGCTTTGCGAACGATGCGGGTCTGCCAGACCGTTCCCAGCAGTGCGACGGCGCAGATTCCGGTCAGTATCCAGCATAGCGGGCGCCGCCAGCCGCCCAGCAATTGTGCTTCAAGCGGCGCATCGGCCAGCGCTGCGTGAACATGATCGATGACCCCTCGTTCGAATACTCGCCGTTGCGATGGCGCCAAAGCCTCGACATCGACGGCACAATTCAGCGCATCCATCAGTTCAGGATGGCGCGCTTCATAGTCGCGTGCGAGATGCTCGACGCGCGGCGTGCCGCGCGCCGCCCAAAACAGCGCGACCAGACCCATGCCGACGGATCCGAGCGCCAGGGCGGCTACCACCGTCAAGGCCGTCGGCTCCCGCATGATAAGCCATCGTTCCAGTAACGCCACACTCCAAAGCAGTGCGCCGGCCATCAGGGCAGCGCCGCATATCGTCAGCGCCATCCGTCGTCGCCATATCGTTCGTCGTAGCCGGTCCAGCCGGCCGGTTGTCAGGTTCTCATGCATGGGAATCCCTTCGATCATAACCGGCGGCAAGCGCGCCTTCGCCGGCGAACAGCGCGGCGGCCGCCAGGGCAAACGCCAACCATAGCGAAAGACTCTGCCCGTTTTCGGCGGACGGAACGGCAGCGGCGGCCGCCGTTTCGCGCCCTGGCAGTAACCGTTCCCGGATAGCTACTCGCGATGCCGTGGCCACCATCGATTCCGAGCGCGGTACGTTGATTTCGACCGGCCGGCCGTCGTGTTCCAATACCGCCGGTTCGAGCGTCTCGCGGACATCGTCGTCGCGTGCGGCCGCGGGAACCGTGCCGTAGCGGTCCGGCAGCGGATCCCCGCATTCCAGCCGCACGATCCCGCTGCGGCGGTCATCGGTCGCCGCATGCGTGAGCAATTCGCGTACCAAGGGAACGAATGCGCCGCTGAGCGGGAAATCGCTCCAATCCGTTCCGAACCCGAATGCCATGGCAAAGAAACTGCCGGCGCCTACGGGTTGAGCCAGCAACAGACTGTCGCCCGCCTCGCTGCGCAGGACGTCCCGTGCCAGGCCAACCGGTTTGAACCGGATGTGGCGGCGGATGGGAAACATAAACAGGTCGGTTTGCCGCGGATCGGTGAAGACCGACGCCAGAATACCCGCCGGATCCATCCATCCCACCGCCGCCGGGTTGGCGCCACTGAGGCGCGCGTCGAACAAGCCCTGATATTCGACGGTCAGCAAGCCGTGCCGCTGCAACCGCAGGAACATCGCGCCTGAGACGCGACGCGACGGTGTACTGAGCACGGTACCGCCCGCCTCGATGAACTCCGCCAACGCTGTCAGATCGTCATCCTGTAAATACCCGGCGGCGCCCAGCAAGAGGACCGCATCGGTTTGAGCCAGATGAATGGCGAAAAAACTGTCGGTATCGTAGAATTGCAGGTCAAACGCCGGCAGCGGCGAATCGTCCTGGACGGTCAGTGCCTGGCGCAGAAAAAACTGTTCTTGCGCGAGTTCGGGTTCCTGGTTAAAGGGGACTACCGCGCGCAAGATTCGCGGCGGGGTTGCACCCAGCCAGAATAGATAGCTGTCATCGTCGGTATAGGCATCGGCGTCAAGAGCCACTTCACCCACCACGGTATCCGTCGGCGGCAAGACGAAAACCGTCTTCAGCGTCTGTTGCGGCATCAGCTCGACGCTTTGCCGGCGTTGCAGTGTGCCGGCGCTGAACGTTACCTCGCGCGATACCGGTGCGGCGGCAAAATTGTGAATGTCGGCCACGACACGCAGCGATCCATCGCTCAGGCGCCGGGTCCGTGCGCCGAGTACGGCGGCATTACGCGATCGATCGGATCCCACCTCCACCAACTCGAGTTCGACGTTATCCGGCAGTGCCGGCAAGTCGTCGATTGACCAGCCGCCGGCCTGGAAATCGGAGAAAATCCAGATTCGTGCCGTCGACTCGTCGGCCAGCAGATCGGCCGCCTGGCGCAGGGCAACGCCATGCCGCGCGGAAGTTTTGGTGGCGGTCAAACGCTCCAGCGCAGCGTGAACGGCGTCGTGATCGCGGGTGGGCGCGACGAGGGTTTCGGCGACTCGGGCCGAGGCGATCAGCGCGACGCGCCGGTCGGGAAACGCATCCAGTACACCGCCGGCTTCGGTCACGGCCCGCTCGAGACTGCCCCATCCGCCCATGCTGGCGGAGACATCCACCAACAACACATCCAAGCCCGGCGTCGCATCGTCGCCGGGCAACGCGGGCGCCGAATGTGACGTCCAGCGTGGCCCGGCAAAGGCCAGCACCAGTAAGGTTAACGCCGCCAATCGCGCCAGCAGCATCAGTCGATCGCGTAATCGACGCCGGCCGCTGCTGGGAAGCCGCCCGCGCAGCACGAAACGGATACTAGGAAACACCACGCGCACCGCCACCTCGCGCCGGATAAGGTGCAGTAACAACGGCGCCGCCAGTAATCCAAGGCCAAACAAAAATACCGGTTGCGTGAAACCCAACATCAGTAGACTGTCCCCCGCCGGTGTAGATAGGCCGAAAGCACCACGCCGATATCTCCCGACGTCGGACACAGCAGGTGATCGGTCTCCGTATCGTGGCACAGACCGCGTAGCCGCTCGATAAACGCCTGCATCGCGGCCACGTAATCGGCGCGAACGGCGGCGGGCGCGGTAAGTATCTGTTGACCGTTCTCGCTGTCCACCAGGCGGGTGGCGCCGGTGAACGGCAGGTCGAATTCGTCCGGATCAAGAACCTGGATCACGATACAATCGTTTCCGGCATGACGGAGACCCCGCAACAAAGGCTGCAGCGTCTCCTCGGTTTCCAGAAAATCGGAAATCAACACCACCAGCCCGCGCTGACGCAATCGTTCCACGACATACGGCAGGAACTCCGCGTGCCGGCTGACGCCGCGCGGCTGAATGCGTGTCAGATCGGCAAAAATCCGGTTCAACCGTCCCCGACCGCGGCCGGCCGGGAGGGCGACATGCTGTTCGTCGCTGTAGCAATGAAATCCGATATTATCGCCCTGGCGCGACGCCAGATATAGTAAACATGCGGTAACCATGCTGCCGTAGCGGAATTTGCTGCACTCGGCCCGCTCGCCGCGATAGGCCATCGAGGCGCTGGCGTCCAGCACCACGGTGCAATTCATGTTGGTTTCTTCCTCGAACATCTTGGTGTAGAAACGGTCACGCCGCGCGAAGACTTTCCAATCGGCATACTTGAGGTCGTCGCCGGGCGTATAATCGCGATACTGCACGAATTCGCTGCCGCTGCCGCGGTAAACACTGCGATGCATTCCGGCCATGGCGCCCTCGACCAC
>PWZG01000417.1 GCA_003567575.1 PVC group bacterium
AAGACGATCCGTACAATTCATGTTCTCACAATTTTTCATTCTATATCCGGGCAATCCGCGTGATCCGTAGCTGTTTTCAATCTCAACTACGGGGTATAGGTTCAACTTTTTGCTTTTCCTGGGCGGGACGAGTCCCGCCCTTGAGAGCGGCGACAAGTCGCCGCAGTCCATAGCGGCTTCGCCGCATTTTTCTTGACTTCAGCTTTTTCATAAGCCGTTGTCAATCCTTGCGCCAAGGCTTCCAAAGAGAATCTACGAATGTTTTCCTGTCCGGCGGCGATCATTTTTTCGCGCAATCCGGGTTCCTTGATGACTCGCGTGCAATGATTGGTCAGGGTGACGATATCCGTGGGTGAGGCGGTCAGGGCGGCATTGCCCGCGATTTCGGGCAGCGATCCTGTATCCGAGCAGACCACCGCACAGTTCTGTGCCATGGCTTCCAGGGGTGGCCAGCCGAAGCCTTCATACAAGCTTGGAAAAAGAAAAACGGTGGCATTGCTGTATTGTTCTGAAAGCTGCTCCTCGCTCAGGTTGGCGCAAAATTCGACATCGGACGCTACTCCTGAGGTTCTGACTTTGGCCAGCAGCTCCCCGTCCGGCGGGGCGCCGGCCATTTTGAGTTTCAGCGGCATGGATTGCCTGATACGCTTAAACACATCCACGACTCCCTGACGATTTTTGTAAAAGGTATTATTACCGGCTACGTGAAATAAATATGGTGACCCCTGATTATGATTCGAAGGTGATGAGTTTTTCTTATTGGAAACAACCGCTGGATGAACTACATGAACCTGGCTCGGCTGAACTCCAGCAATTCGAATGATATCATTTCTAGTATTGAAACTATCGGCAATCAAGTGATCGGCGCGAGCGATTTGACGTGTCGCGCCGGCAATGATTCGGGAACCGATCCATCCCGAGGGCGAGCCGTTGAGTTCGCCACGCAGGCACAACATGGGAATCAAGTCATGGACAGTGATCACCAACGGGACGTGAAGGCGTTTCAGACCGGCCAACAGGTAGGCATGACTGCCGTCCAGCAAATGCAACACGCAATCGCGCTGTTGCGGCAATCGGCGTCGCGCATTGCAAGCAATCGCCATATAGCGAATCGGGGTACGTAATCGTCGCGGAAACCGGTTCAGCCACTCGCGGGTTGGCGAGATATCCAGCCGTTCGACCGTCCATTGCGAAGCATAACGTGTCAACGCGTCGCGCACCATGGTGCCGTAACGAATCATGCTGCCGTTCGGACGATCCGGTTCGGTCGTGTTGAGTAATAGGATCAGGGACATGAGGGAAAAGCGGAAAACTGAAAGCAGAAATTAAGAGGAGCTAAGGATAACGCGGATTACGAATGCGGCGTCAGCCGCTGTGGAGTGCGGCGACCTGGCGCCGCTGTTAAGAGCGTGACTTGTCACGCTCACGCTCACGCTCTCATCGCCTCATCGCCTCAATCGCCTTGGGCGGGCCGGGTCCCGCCCTTGAGAGGGCCGGGGTGAGGGTTGGCGAAGCCATTAGAACTTCTTCGCTACCGTCGCTCCAGCAGCCATTCCCATACGGGTCGGCAGACAATATGATGACCGGCAAATGACTCGATGCCCCCGTCAGTCAGGGTCAGAACAAGGAGATTTTCGTCCGGCAGGTTACGAAACGTCTTCGCCGCCTGGACTAATCCGCGCAGCTCGCGTTCGCGCGTTTGGGGTGTCGAGAGGTCCGCGCAGACTTGAATCAGGGTTATCCGCTCTGAGATCGGATTGCCCCCAACAACAAAGTCGACCTCGTATTTCCCCTGCGCATCGGCATAATAATGAACGGTTTGCCCGCGCCGGAGGAGTTCCAGGAAAACGAGATTTTCCAGCATGAGACCGCGGTTTTCGGCTCCGCCGCTGACCGCGCGGATCAACCCGGTATCAATGCCATACATCTTGCGGGGACGTCGCACCCGTTCCCTCGCCTTCAAGGAGAAGGAATCCACGCCAAAAAACAGGTACGCCTCCTGAAGGTATGCGATGTAGTTTTTGGCGGTATGCACACTGCCCAAAGCATATGCCTGGGCGACATTCTGGTAGGTAAGCTTGCAACCACAGTTCGCTGAAATGTAAGCCGCAATTTCCTTGAATGTCCGGATATGGCGGATGCCATGTCGCATGGCGATATCCCTTGTGAGCACGCGATCATACAAATCCTGCAAATAAATGCGTGGATTATTGACATCGTTGATTTCAGGGAAGCCACCCATTTCAAGGTAGCCTGAGAATAACCGGGAAATCGCGGCCCTTTCCCGTGTCGTGTAATCGGGCGGTGTTGGCGCCTTGTGATGGTGTGCGCACAGATATTCCCTGAACGAGTAAGGAAACACCTCGAAGGATCGGTGCCGTCCGGTCAGATGAGTTGCCAGTTCCTGACTTAAAAGATGGGCATTACTCCCCGTGACGACAACACCATAACCCTGACGCTGCAACCGGTTTGCGAACAATTCCCAACCGGCGACATTCTGGATTTCATCCAGCATGATGAACTGGACGTTACCGAACAACTCCAATATGGCTTCCAGGATAAGCCCCAAATCATCAGCATTCATCCGGAAAAGGCGTTCGTCGTCGAAATTCACCGCGGCATAAGGCTTGCCTTTGAGAATGCGATGGGCCAGCACTGATTTCCCACTGCGCCGCACCCCCATAATGACTTTGATCAACTTGTCATCCAGACTGGCCCTCAGAGCGGTTTCAACCTCACGCTCGACCTCGCAACGGCGGAGCAACAGATCGGTTTCCTCCCGCTGATCAAGCAAGACCTGCTTTAGATTGGATTTGGTTTTCATAACGCCACAATATT
>PWZG01000253.1 GCA_003567575.1 PVC group bacterium
ATGATCTCAAACTCGGTGGCTGCCGTAACAACAGGACCTTCGAGTTCGAACATCAAAACCGCTCCGGTCGTTCCGCTGAAAACAGCGTTCGAAGCTGAGTAGCTGACGATGGTCAGGATATCTTCATCCAAAGGATGCGGGGTGATGTCGGCCACATGATCGGCGGCCCCCCTGAGAATTTCATACTCCCCGGTAAATGCAAAACCTTCGGGAAGCACAACTTCGGTCTGGTAAGCAGTTACATCAAGGCTGTTATTCAGTTCAAGAGCTACCCAAACAGGATGTCCGGAGCAGGCCTCCATATCTTCAATGGTAAGGAAAACTTCTATGGCTACGGCCACTTTACCATCAATTTTCTCAACAATCAGTTCGGTTTCATCGGCTGTAGCCAAAATGGCTTCGTTGATTGTAATGTCATATACTCCCGCTTCGTCGGGAAGCAGGATGTCGAAGCTAAAGAGCGTACCTTCGTTTTCAAGGAAGTTTACATTATTGATGGAAAAAGCCGTAAGAATTATCACTCCATCTTCTTCGGTAACAGTAAAGTTCTGGTGGTGATCCTGATGGCGATACAACACAGGATTGCCAACATACTCCAATTCTTCATCAAGCTCAAGCTCAATCTGGAATGCGGTAAAGTCATAGCTGTTGATCAACTCCACCTCCACGGTAAGTACCTGGCCGTTCAGCCCGGTATATTCACCTACAATAAGCTTGTTGTAGTCAATTACTGTAATTGCCCCGGGAATCCTTCCTTCGGGTGCATCTGGCAGTATGTCCTCTTCTTCATCGTTCGCCACAATGGCATCCTGGAATGTAAGTGTATATACACCTCCAGCATCCATATCGGCAAGCAAATCAAAGGACGCAACGACACCGCTGTTGCCTTCGAACGGCATGTTGTTAATTGAGTACGCGACAAGCGTAAGAATGTTGTCTTCATCCACGGTGGCCTGCAAAATATGATCCGCAGCCCGGGCAGGATTCAATGCTGCGACGACATCAACACCATCTTCATTTACCAGCACACATGTGAACTCTTCGGGCACCTCTATCTCTAATTGAAATGCCGTAAATTCGTCGATGTTGTCTATTTTAATGTCAACGCTTACTACTTGATTGATAATGACCTCGGCGTCCGTAATGATTACCTGGTTGCCCGTTAAATAGAACTCTACCGGATCTGAAGTGATCATGTCAAGTTCTTCTGCATCGGCATCCGATAAGATCGGGTCTTCAATTTTCAGTTCAACCATACCGGACTCTTTGGGTGTAACCAGTTGGAATGTAGCCACCACCCCCTCTTTCAATTTGAACGGTTTGGTTTCATCCAGGTTGGCTGCCCAAATCCTCAGGTTGCCGTCAACGACAGTGGCATCACCTATATGGCCGTCTTTGCGGGCTGCCAAAAGTTCAAAGGAGCCCGTCACATTGCCGAAACCATCTAAGGGAATATCAAGGCTAAAGGCAACAAACTCATCAACCGGGTTGACAATTTCCAGTTCAAGGTTGATGATGGTGCCAGCCACAATGGTTTCCTCTGCCTCCACTTCAACGACCCGCAGATGCATCTCATTGACGTCGTTGTTGTTGGCAAGCAATACCGCACTGTTCATCAAAAGTAGTATGATAAAAAACAGTCGAAATATTTTCATAGGTCAGATTTTTAATAATTTGAAATCGTTGGGAAGTATTCCTGATCTTCTTTTAAGAACCAGCCTGCCGGTCCCAATATGGGCCGGCAGACTGGTTTTGATCTATATGTTACAGATCAGGCTCATAGTCAGTTTACTTACCTGTTGATAAGTACCCTGACATCGCGTGTGATTGACTCTCCGGGTTGTCCCTGCGGTGTTGCCACCATTCTCAGGATGTACAATCCGGGCCTTAGGTCCTCGTTCCAGCTTACTGTTTCGTAGCCTGTGACTACCAATTGTTTGCTGGCAACTGTGCGGCCCGATACATCATAGAGTCTGAGCACAACATCGGATGCTGACGTCGTATTGACCTCGGTGTAGAACTGGCCTGTGGATGGGTTCGGGTAAACGGTCACGTCAAATGCATCGGCGAGCGGATCGTCGATATCTGTCGCATCGTCTTCCCTGGTGTTCACCTCAACCGGTTGTGCACCGTAGTTGGCGGCAATCACTTCACCCCAGGACAGGTTCTGTGCGTTGGCAATACTTATCAGGTCAATCATTCCTTCTGGCAAGGGCTTGTTGTCGAGGCTGTAGATCACACCGGTCAATGTATTTCCACTTACTGACCAGCTGAACAGGTAGCCTTCGGGCAACAGCTCAAGCTGAAGTTGATCAAGGTTACTTCCTCTCAGTTCAAACTGTATTCCGGCAACCGTACCGTCACTTTCGAAACGGATCTGGCTCGGTGAGAGGTATATGGCTGCTTCATCGGAGAACACATCAGACTTGGCGGCATCGCCTTTCTGGAGGTTCACCCATGCAACAACGTCAAGAATGTTGATCTTGTCGTCTACAACAATATCTGCTGCATCGAAGATAAAGACAAGGTGCGCATCTTTGTCACCATTGTCATCCTCTTTTGGGAAGAAGTCGGCAGCGGTCTTGATGTCATCATAGCCAAGTCCTTCGAGCGTACCATTGATCTTAGCGATCATCAGGGTTACGTTGAGAACATCTTCGAAGTCATCAGCTGCAGGCGAAACATGACCCATGGCATAGGTTTCAAACGCTGCTGTTGCAATGGCACTGAATTCTGCATAACCTGCAGTATTCGTGTATGTGCGAACAGCAATGTTATATGTCATGCCAGGTGTCAGTACGCCAAAGTCAGTGAACAGGGGCACGACAATGTCTTCTG
>PWZG01000214.1 GCA_003567575.1 PVC group bacterium
TTTATACAGCACGGCGATAACATCTGAAACCATAATGGATATCACAAGTCGCGCGAAACATCAAGCCGGAATTATCGACCGGGTCTGAGCGAGCAGGGAAACAGGCAAATTGTTGCCTTGACATACCTCGCTATTTAGGTTAGCTTTACATATTTATGATTTTGATGGCCTGATTTTTGTCCGGTATACGTGTACTTGTACTGCGCGCCGGTTTGACCGGGAAACAATTCGACAAAAGGCGGGCATACAATCTACAAGAGGCTATTTTGACAAAACGTGCATTTAAACATCTTTCCGTACCGGCGACACCTCGTGCCGTCATTGATGATTGGCCGGTGAAATCGGCGGGTTTGCCGCCGCGCATAGTCAACGCCTGCCGACGCCATGATATCGACACCGTGCGCGAGCTGCGGGCGATACCGGGCGAAGACCTGATGAAAATGCGTAGCTTGGGCGCCCGTTCGCTGACGGAAGTCCAGGAGTTCTTCGATTTTTGCCGACAGCTCGAACGCGGTCGTGTCCGATTTGAATCGGCGCCGGTTTTGTTGCGCCGTTTTTTGAATGAGACTTCTTTCGCGGTGTTGATTGAGCGGTATGGCTTGAACACGCGCGGTTGTTCCCTGACTCCCGGCGCAACGTTGGATACGATCGGACAGCATTTCGGGTTAACGCGGGAACGGGTGCGTCAGCAGATTGCAGAGATCCATGCTGAACTGGGCACGCATCTTGCCCAGACCTGTTTGAAGCCGCTGGTTGCCTGTTACGCTGACTTCATGCGCACGCGCGACGGAGTCGCCGGCCCTGAAGATCTTGAGGCCGTTCCCTTCCTGAACTGGCTTAAGGGACTCAATCCCTGTCGTATGCTGCTGTTGCTGACAGAGTTGCAATCAAGCATTATATTACGTGGCGGTCTCTTCACGATTCTTGCCCCGGATATGTTGGAGGATATTGAAAAAATTGCGGTTCGCTATTTACATCGTTATCCAAAACCGCAACGTGTAAGCGACGTTATCGCGGAGTTCGAGGAACAAGGCTGGTTCCGCAAATGGCCGTCATTTCAACCGCGTTTGGTTGTTAAAGTGATCGAGAATTCGCCATTGTTCGGCGCCACGCATGATGATTTCTACTTCCTTTATCCGGAAGGCGCCGTCTACTTGCTGGCTACATTGATCTCGGAGTTTCCCCGGCCGGTACGTCAAAGCGTGCTGATCAATCGTTTTAACGAAGAAGTCAAACCCGTCAGCCGCCGTGACGACGCTTATGTAACGGAATTGTTGACCCGTTCATCGGTTTTCATACGTGGCCGTGACGGGACGTACCGTCTTCGAAAATGATGACGACATACGATGGCGTTCCGCAATTTAGCAGCCGGACTTCCGGATCGTTTCTATTCACTCACGTTACGCCCCATGGCATGGAACGCCCATGAAGTTGATCGACCGTTATCTGCTCCGTGAATATCTCGGCGCAACCGCCTACTGTTTGGCGGCATTTTTAATGCTGTACGTGGTCATCGATATGTTCGAACGATTACCGGATTTTATGGACGCCGGCATATCCTGGTCCCGGATTGCTTTGTTTTATGCGCATTTTCTGGTGGCGATTAACGGGCCGACCTCGTTTTTCGCATTGATCCTCCCTATTTCCATGCTGTTGGGTTTGCTGTATGCGCTGTTCGGATTCAGCCGTCACAACGAGCTGACGGCGATGCGCTCATGCGGCATCAGTTTGTCGCGATTGATGTTGCCTTTTCTGGTGGTGGCCTGCGCCGCCGCATTGCTGTGTCTGTTCGTTCAGGAAAAAGTCGCTCCACAGGCCAGCTTACAGGTTGAGGCGATGGTGCGGGTATTGCGCGGCGCGCCGGAGGAGGAGCCTTCGCTGAAACAGCACCCGTTCTATCACCGGCCGACACGGCGGCAATGGAACATCGGTTCCCTTAATCCGCGGACGCCGACTGTCCTGGACAACGTCCGGATAGTCACCGAACGGGATGATCATTCACGCGCCTCGGAATTGACCGCGGAACGCGCCGAATGGCTTGACGGAAGCTGGTGGTTTTTTGGCGCCGCGACTCGTTATTTCGATGTCGACGGCCGGCCGCTGGGACCGCCGTCGCCGTCGGTGTTGCCGCTGGAAAAACGCGATTACACCGAGTCGCCCAAAGATATATTGCTCGGCATCCGAAGCTGGGATCTTTTCTCCGCGCTTGAGATGTGGAATTTTATTCGCAGCCACCCGGACCTGTCGCCGGAGGACCGCGCGCGACGGCTTGTCGACCTGCATATTCGTCTTGCCATGCCCTGGGTCTGTCTGATCGTAACCTTGCTTGGCATTCCCGGTGGTGTGCATACCCATAGGCAGGGAGCGCTGGCGGGTATTTTGACCGCCATCTTCTTTCTGTTCGTTTATTACACACTGCTTCAGACCGGTAATTATCTGGGCAAACGCTTGATCATTCCGCCCTGGGCCGGTGCATGGTTTCCGAATGTATTGTTTTTCATCGCCAGTTTACATATGATTCGTCGTCTTAAGTGAAGGAGTATCCTGACTATGACTATTTTAGCCGATTTACTGCAATTGGCCGCGAAACAAGAAGCTTCGGACGTTCACCTTAAATCGGGACGCCGCCCTTTTTTCCGCAGGAACGGCGTATTAATGGAAAGCGAATTTGAATTGTTGAGCGCCGATGCGCTACAGTTGATCGGCGAAAACATCATTCCGGAACGCCAGCGTCAAGATTTCGTCGCCGGCCGCGAAGTGGACTTTTCGTTTTTCGAAGAAGGCGCCGGCCGATTTCGTGTCAACGCCTTCCTGGCCCAGGGGATACCGACGTTCGCCTTGCGACATGTACAGGAAAGCATCCCGTCCTTCGAAGAATTGAATCTGCCGCTACAATTACAGCAACTGGCATTGGAACCACGCGGCATCATCATCGTTGCGGGCACGACCGGCAGCGGTAAGTCCACCACCCTGGCAGCCATGATCCAACATATTAACGAGCAATCATCCAGCCGGATTATTTCCATCGAAGATCCCATCGAATATTTGTTTCATGACGAACGCAGCGTGATCACGCAGCGCGAAGTCGGCATCGATACACACGATTTTCATGCCGGATTGAAGTTCATCTTGCGGCAGGACCCGGACGTTATCATGGTGGGCGAAATGCGCGATAAAATGGGATTTTCCACGGCGCTGTCAGCGGCGGAAACAGGGCACTTGATTTTAACGACGTTGCATGCCGGTAATTCATCCCAGGCGATTTACCGTATGCTGGAGTTTTTTCCATCGGGCGACCATGAGCGCGCGCGAATGGCACTGGCGGGTAATTTGCGCGCCATCATCTGCCAACGCTTGATTCAGTCGGTAGACGACAGTGTCGTTCCGGCGGTGGAAATCCTTATCAATACGTCTACTGTCCGCAATTTACTCGAAAAGAACAAACTTGAAATAATTTCGTCGGCCATCGAAACCGGGGCCGGCGATGGTATGCAATCATTCAATCAGTCGATTTACAAGCTGATCAAGAGCGGCATGATTACCGAGGAGGCGGGCATGCGTCACGCCACCAACCCACAGGCGTTGAAAATGAATCTAAAGGGTATTATGCTGGATGAAGACAAGCGGATTCTTGCAACCTGATGAAGAATTCCGCCTCCGCCACCACCACGTCGCGCGTTGCCGTCACCGGGATGGGGTGTATCACCCCCGCCGGCAACAACGTGACGGCGCTCTGGGACAGTCTGTCAACGCGCCGCCACGCGATCCGTCAACGCATTCCCGACGGCTTTCCCGACGCAGCGGTGCGTTGCCGGTGGGGCTCGTTTATCGAGAATGATAGCGTGAATGAGGCCTGGCCCGGTCCCGACCGTTGCGGCGGCGATCGCACCAGCGATCTACTGACGATTGCCGCCGACCAGGCGTTGCGCCAGGCGGGCATACCGGCGGCGCCGGAACTGGGCGCCGGCGTTGGCGTCATTATCGGTTCCGGCGCCGGCGCCACCGAGGCGCTTTTCGACGCGTATCATACATTTTTCGCAAAAGGCGCCACACGCATGCGTCCAACGGCGGTCCCGCGCTGCATGGCCAATTCCCTTTCCTCACGGATCGCCATCCGTTACGGGCTTACCGGGCCCAATTACGTGGTGGCATCGGCTTGTGCATCGTCAACGGTTGCCATCGGAACGGCCTTTCGCATGCTGCGCCACGGCATGGCCGAACGCATGGTTTGCGGTGGCGTCGAAACGGTTTTCGATCCGGTCACGCGCAGCGCATGGGAACGTTTGGGCGTTCTGTCGCGGCGCAAGGATGCAGCGCACGCGGTATTACCGTACGACCAGCGCCGCGATGGATTCGTCCTCGGTGAAGGCGCCGGTGTCCTGGTATTGGAAACGGTGGCCGCGGCACGTCGTCGCGGCGCGGTTATTCTCGGCGAAATCGCCGGTTATGGCGAAGCTTCGGATGCCACCCATCTTACCCTGCCGGACGCCGCCGGAGAAGCCCGATCAATGACGGCGGCGCTTGATAATGCCGATATTCAGCCGGCGGACATCGATGCGATACTGGGGCACGGCACGGCGACGGCGGCCAGCGATCGCAGCGAAAGCCTGGCCATAAAGAATGTTTTCGGTTCCGCAACGGATCGTATCCCGGTACTCGGTCTTAAAGCGTTGTGGGGCCACCTGCTGGGTGCATCGGGCGCCGTCGAATCCATCGCGGGACTGCAAATACTGCGCGCCCGGCAAATGCCGCCCGATCCGATAGAGGAAAGGGAATCCGATCCGGAGTGCGCGTTGCGGTTCGGTCCGAACCGTGCAACCGATGCGCCGCTGAAGTATATCATGAAAAACAGTTTTGCATTCGGCGGCAACAATGCCGTGCTGATTTTCCGCCATAGCGATTTGGTATCCCCGCGGCGGTCTGCCTCCCGTAACCCGTAATCGATTAACCACGCCCAAGGAGAATGCTGATGCCCCATGAAGCCACGCTCAAACGAATCGGCGCCGTTATACGTCGTTCACTGTCGGATCTACCTAATCTGCCCGACGCCGGACTGCTTCAGGAATCTACCCCGCTGGATGCGCTGGGACTTGATTCCCTTACGGTCCTCGATCTGGTTTACGATCTTCAACAGGAATTCCAATGCGAAGGCGACATGCGTGACCTGACAGGATTACGAACGCTCGGCGATCTGGCCATCTATCTGGAAGCCATGGAAGGATCCGATTCCTGATGATGCGCGACATCCGTCAGCGAGGTGAATATCTCCTTGCGCGCATAGGGCTATCGACGTTTCGCCGCCTTCCCCTACCTGCAGCCACAGGGATGGCACATGCCATCGCCGATACCTTTTACGCGATGTGCCGGCAACGCCGCCGGATTGCCGTCAACAACATACTCGGCGCGGGCATCGTCAGCGAGCCCAAAGCAGCGCGTTTGATGGCAAGACAATCGTTCAGACACTTTGCGGAATTGCTGGTGGAGACCCTGCATGCCGATAAGCTGACCGCGAACGACAACAATTTTTCGTGGGAAATCCATCCTGACAGTCAACCCTTGCTGGATGATCCTAAGCGGAAATTCATTCTGGCATCCGGCCATCTCGGCAGCTGGGAAATCGGCGCCCAAGCATTATCGCATCGCAAACCGATCACCGCCGTCGCGCGCAATGTCAATAATCCGTACGTCGACCGATACCTGAAAAAAATCAACCCCCGCCGACGCATCCGGCAGATATCCAAATACGGTGGCCAGCCGTTTCGCATGCTGAGCATGGTTAACGACGGCGAAATCCTGGCGTTAATGATTGACCAACACGCGCGTCAACAGTCGGTGTGGGTGGATTTTTTTGACCGGCCGGTCGCCTGTTACACCGCTGTCGCGCTGTTACCCCTGGTTTTACGTTGCCCGCTCTGTTTTGCAAGCTGTATCCGCACCGCCGCCGGCCAATACCGTATGACATTAAGCGAGCCCCTTTCCGTCGAACGTACCGGCGACCGGAATGCCGATGTCCGGCGTGTTTTGGGCGATCTCAATCAACGGCTGGAAACCGCGATTCGCCGGTATCCGGAACAATACCTATGGGCACACCGTCGTTGGCGTACATTACCGCCTCATCACGTGGATTGGCGGCAAAATCCGTAATTGACAATACTCGCGATGACGTTAGAATATTTTGCCCATGCACTTTGACGTTCCTGCCGTTAATCACGTTTCACCCCAGCGAAACATCCCCCTGTTGTATGATCCGACCTTGGAACACGATGCCTGTGGTGTTGGTCTGGTAGCTCACATCGGCGGATGTCGCGATCATCGAATCGTGGCGCTGGCGCTGGAAGCATTGCGAAATCTGGAACATCGCGGTGCGGTCGGCGGCGATGAAGGCACCGGCGACGGCGCCGGCATCATGCTGGACCCGCCGGACGATTTTTTCCGCGCAGCAACCGCGACGCTCGGCATCGGTCTGCCGCCCGCCGGCAGGTACGCGATCGGTATGTTTTTTCTTCCCCGCAACGAGAAGTCGGCGAACCAATGTCGCGCCTTGTTCGAAGAGCAGGTCGCGCGCGCCGGCCTGCTTTTCCTGGGCCGGCGACCGGTGCCCTGCGATACCGGCTGTCTGGGCGGGCAGGCTGCCGCCGAGCAACCATGGATCGAGCAGGCATTTGTCGGCGCCAGTCCGGGAATGGATGTTGAAAAATTCGAGCGAACGCTGTACCTGGTGCGACGACGCACTGAAAACACGATTCGTACGCTGTCGGGAATGAAAGGACAACAGTTTGCCGTTGCCAGTTTATCGGCGCGTACATTGGTCTATAAGGGATTGTTGACAGCAACCCAATTACCCCAATTCTATCCGGATCTGAGGGCGCCTTCGCTGACCGCCAAATTCGCCATATTTCATCAGCGTTACAGCACCAACACTTTCCCCTCATGGGAACTGGCGCAACCATTCAATTTTTTGGCGCACAACGGTGAGATCAATACCCTGCGCGGCAATCTTCTGCAAATGCGATCGCGCGAACCGTTACTGGCAACGCCATGTTTCTCAGCGTCCGAATTGCAAAGCCTCTTCCCCATTATTCAGCCTGGCGGCAGTGATTCGGCGGCGCTGGACAATGCTTTCGAGTTATTGCGCCGCGGCGGCCGCGATGCGGCGCACGCCATGTTGATGCTGATCCCGGAAGCCTGGGGCGTCAAGTATCCGATCGGCCCGGATTTGCGCGGTTTTTTCGAGTATCACGCCGGTCTGATGGAACCCTGGGACGGCCCGGCGGCGGTCGTGTTCAGCGACGGTTTGACCGTCGGCGCGATCTTGGATCGCAACGGATTGCGGCCGGCACGGTATACGGTTACCCGCGACGATATTCTGGTGCTTGCCTCGGAAGCCGGCGTCCTTGATCAGGCGCCGGATACAGTGATCGAAAAAGGCGCATTACGACCAGGCCAGATGTTACGTGTCGATTTCGAGCAGCAGCGTCTGTTACGTGACGGCGAAATCAAAAGCAGCCTGGCACGGCGCCGTCCCTATCGCCGTTGGGTGGAAGAGAACCGGATATCCCTACATGGTTTTTACGGCGCGGTTACCCCGGTGCAACCCGATGCGGCAACCCTGGCATGGCGCCAGCGATTATTCCATTACACGCGCGAAGATTTCCGGCTGATTCTGGAGCCGATGGCCTCACGCGGCCACGAACCGGTGGGTTCGATGGGCATGGACACGCCGCCGGCTATCCTGTCCGAGCAACCGCAGTTACTATACGACTATTTCAAGCAACTGTTCGCCCAGGTGACTAATCCGGCCATTGATCCGATTCGCGAGGAATTGGTCATGACGCTGATGACATTCATGGGAAATCCCGGCAATGTTTTGAGCGAGACACCGAATCATGCGCGTTTGATAAAGTTATGGCACCCCATTCTGACCAACGAAGATCTGGATCGCCTGCGTAACATGAACCAACCCGACTTCCGTGCCGCAACCCTGCCGCTGGCTTTTCCCGTCGGCGGCAACGGGCACGCCCTCAAAACGGCGTTGGAAAAGCTGTGCGTATCGGCCCGGAAAGCAGTGCATGACGGCCATTCCCTGCTCATCCTGAGCGATCTTGATCTGCCGCCGGAATCCGTTCCGGTACCGGCATTACTGGCTGTATCCGCGGTCAACCGCTGCTTAAGCGAAGAGGGATTGCGTACCGGAACGGGACTTATCGTGCATACAGGCGAAGCGCGCGAGGTCATGCACTTCGCCCTATTGCTCGGATACGGAGCGACGGCCATCAATCCGGCAACCGCATTCGAAACCATTGCGGATATGTCCCTTAATGGAAGGCTGGAAAAGTCGATCGGGGTTACGCGGGCGCTGGAAAACTATATTCACGCCATTCGCATGGGATTACTCAAAATCATGTCGAAAATGGGTATTTCCACCTTGCGCAGCTATCGCGGCGCACAAGTGTTCGAAGCGGTGGGTTTGAACCGAGAAATGATCGACGCCTGGTTTCCCGGTACGGCAACGCGGATCGAGGGGATCGGTCTTGATGATATCGCCGCCGAAACCCAGGCGCGCTACGATGCCGCCGTCCGCATGCGCCGGGGTGCGCCGGACAGCGCGACGCCGTCAGGCGGCCGCTACCGGTATCGCCGCGACGGCGAACGCCATTTATGGACCCCGCAATCGATCAATTTACTGCAGCGCGCCACCCGCTGCGGCGACCACGATATATACCGTCAATACGCGCAACTGATCAACGATCAGTCACGCGCCCAAAGTACCTTGCGCGGTCTTTTCAAGCTGATTCCCGGCACGCCGGTTCCCCTCAAGGAGGTCGAACCCGAGGCACAAATCGTAAAACGTTTCGCGACGGGCGCCATGTCTTTCGGATCACTCAGCCGGGAAGCGCATGAAACGATTGCCATCGCCATGAACCGGTTGGGCGCCATGAGTAACAGCGGCGAAGGCGGCGAAGATCCCGCCCGCTTCAAGCCCCTGCCCAATGGAGACAGCCGTCTAAGCGCAATCAAACAGGTGGCCAGCGGCCGGTTCGGGGTCACGATCGAATACCTGGTCAGCGCCCGTGAAATTCAGATAAAAATCGCGCAAGGCGCCAAACCCGGTGAAGGCGGCCAGTTACCCGGACACAAGGTAGACGCCGAGATCGCGCGTGTCCGCTATTCAACGCCGGGGGTAACCCTGATTTCGCCGCCGCCGCATCACGATATTTATTCGATCGAAGATCTGGCGCAACTGATTTTCGATCTGCGGAACGCCAATCCGTCCGCGCGGATCAGCGTCAAACTGGTTTCCGAACTGGGTGTCGGCACCATCGCCGCGGGCGTCGCCAAGGCGCACGCGGATATGATTTTAATCAGCGGAGGCGATGGCGGAACGGGCGCCGCCCCTCTGTCATCGTTGCGGCATGCGGGGATACCCTGGGAAATCGGATTGGCGGATACCCAGCAGACTTTGGCCTTGAACAATTTACGCGACCGGGTCCGCGTACAGGTCGACAGCCAGATCAAAACCGGCCGCGATGTCGTCATCGCTGCCTTGTTGGGCGCCGAAGAATTCGGATTCGCGACCGCGGCACTGGTGGTATGCGGTTGCGTCATGATGCGTCACTGTCACAACAACACCTGCCCCGTCGGTGTGGCGACCCAGGATCCGCGCCTGCGCCGTCGATTCACGGGCAAACCGGAATACCTGGTAAACTTTTTCCGCATGATCGCCGGCGAAACCCGCGAATTAATGGCCGTACTGGGATTCCGTACCATCGATGAAATGGTCGGTCGTTGCGACCGTATCGCCTTCAACGATGCCATCGATTTCTGGAAAGCACGAGGATTGGATTATTCGCGCCTTCTTGACCGCACCGCCATTGACGCCGCAAAACCATTGCATTGCTCCAATTCATCAACGCCATCACTGAACCCGACACTCGACACCGAGTTTCTGCCCGCCATCGAAAACGCCATCGCCCGCGGCGAACGTATTGCCTTCGAACGGCCCATCCGCAATATCCACCGGTCGGTCGGCACCAGGGTCTCGGGCCATATCACGCGCCTGCTGGACGGTCGCCGTTTACCCGACGATACAATCACGCTACGGTTTAACGGATCGGCCGGCCAGAGTTTCGGCGCCTTCGCCGCGAGCGGCGTGACACTGATACTCGAAGGCGAAGCCAACGATTACGTGGGTAAAGGATTATCCGGCGGCCGTATCGTGCTGCGGCCGGCGCGCGACGCGGTTTTCGTAGCGACCGAAAATGTCATTGCCGGCAATATCCTGCTGTACGGCGCCACCGGCGGCGAGCTGTATGCCTGCGGCCAGGTCGGTGAACGGTTTGCCATCCGCAACAGCGGCGCGACCGCGGTCGTGGAAGGAGTAGGCAATCATGCCTGTGAGTACATGACCGGCGGCCGGGTCGCCGTGCTGGGTCCCACCGGCTTGAACTTCGCCGCCGGTATGAGCGGCGGAATAGCATACGTATACGACGACGATCGCCTGTTCGACGCGCGCTGCAATTTGGAAACGGTCGATCTCGAACCGCTAACAGAAGAGGCGGACATAGCCGAACTGCGCCATTTAATCGCGACCCATCGCGACCTTACCGGCAGCAGGAAAGCGGACGATATACTCGCGCACTGGCAAGATTCCCTGCCGCGTTTTCTCAAGGTTTTCCCGATGGAATACCGGCGCGCCCTGGGCCGCATGAGTCGCGACGACGAAGCTGTCGATCGCGAAGAAACCGGCCCGGCTTAGTACTCCATCTCATAATTGTTAAGGAGACAACATCATGGGACTTGTTTTGCCGGTACCAAACGACAAGAACATCGTTTTGCTCGGCATGCCGGGCGCGGGGAAAAGTACCGTCGGTGTCCTGCTGGCAAAACGCACGGCACGCGGGTTCGTAGATACCGACGTCCTGATCGAGGTACGCGAAAGTCTGTTGCTGCAGGAAATTATCGAAAGAAGCGATTATCTCAACCTGCGGCGGATCGAGCAGGAAGTACTGTTGGACTTGAACATCACGCGCTATGTCGTCGCCACCGGTGGCAGCGCGGCCTACAGCGACGCTGCCATGAAACATCTGAAACGAAACGGTGTGATTGTCTTTCTCGATGTCCCTTTCAATACAGTCGAACGGCGCATTCACAATTTCGAAACGCGGGGAATCGCCTGTCCGCGCGACATGAGTTTGCGACTGATTTACGAAGAACGACGGCCGTTGTATAAAAAATGGGCTGATCTGGAACTGGATTGCGGCGACAAACAACACGATCAAGTCGTCGCGGATTTAATGCAAGCCCTTGGGCTGCACCATGGACGAACCGGCTGAACTCGGAGCATGAATATGACGGAAGAAAAACTGTCTGATCTGGACAAGCAAATGGCGCCGCTCGGCGGCAGTACAACACCTATGCGATGGTACATTCCCGATAAGCCGCCTTTCCGTTTAGCCGGGTTTGCCTGGTATGCGCAGGACAGGGTATATCGCCGTTTACCGCTGGCGGCATCCCGTTATATCCGCGACGCGGTGGATCAACTCGCCAACTACACGGCCGGCGGCCAGAT
Source organism: PVC group bacterium (assembly GCA_003567575.1). Lineage (GTDB taxonomy): Bacteria > Verrucomicrobiota > Kiritimatiellia > CAIKKV01 > PXCX01 > PXCX01. The sequence goes on from PWZG01000214.1 coordinate 11,570, forward strand.
ATCGTTTCAGTCCGATTCACCCCTGATCGCCGTCAAGGTCGCGCTGGCGGGGCCGGCCTGCATGAATCATATGCCGGCAACCGGTCAGTGCGGATTCGATTTGTACGTAGGGAACCCGCCGGCCCAGCGCTATCACAACACAACCAAGTATGACCATACGAAAACGGACTACGAAGCGCTACTCTTCGAACACCCCGATAAAACCATGCGCAACGTGACGCTTAACTTCCCGCTGTATCAAGGCGTCAAGGGCATGGCCGTCGGTCTCTCTCCTGACGCCCGAATTCAGCCGTGTTTACCCTGGTCGACCACCGGTCGAATCGTGGTGTACGGCACGTCCATCACACAAGGCGGATGCGCATCCCGTCCCGGCATGGCCTATACAAACATTTTAAGCCGCGCATTGAACATCGAGTTCATCAATCTCGGATTCTCGGGAAACGGCAAGGGCGAACCCGATGTCATCAAAACCTTCGCCAATATCCCCGATCCCGTACTGTTTTTATTGGACTACGAGGCCAACAGCGCCGGCACGCTGCTGGACACGCTGCCGCCTGCAATAAAAATTATTCGTGACAGCCATCCGCGCATTCCCATTCTAGTGGTTTCCCGAATTACGTACGCCCGCGATGCAACCCATCGCGAAGCATCGCAAACCCGCGATCGTTCCAGGGATCGGCAAGCCCATCTGATCGCGGATATGCGTAAACGTGGTGACCACCGGCTATATTTCCTTGACGGGACCACCCTGCTCGGCCCGGACTATGACGAATGCACCGTCGATGGCGTTCATCCGAACGATCTCGGGTTTATGAGAATGGCGCGAGCCATGGAACCCGAAATCAGAAAGATTCTAGCAAAACGGATTTGAAATCCCCGTTTGACGGGAGTCGGGGTTTAGTGCCTTATTCAAGCATGGTTGCGTAAAAAAACAAGAAAATGACGCGGAGCCATGGATGGTGTCGGGCAAGAGGTCAGAGGTCGGAGGTCAGAGGTCAGCAAAGAAA
>PWZG01000589.1 GCA_003567575.1 PVC group bacterium
CTCCACTATCAATCATGGCGCGTTCCTCAATAGACAAATCCCCACACAAACCCGGAAGCGCCATATAGGTAGCAAGGTCACTCAAGGGGATAATCCCATAAAAAATAAAAAAATTATTTTTAACTTGCATTTCACCATGGTTTCGTATTATATTTTCGGCGTGGTTCAACCCACCATTTATGGGGTTCGCTAAAACGCGGATTATTTAGGTTTTGATGAGGTCTTGAAATGGGCCTGAACGGAACAATTTCTTGTGACTTTGGGCTGTATGAACTTGAAGCCTTGGAGCCAAGGATTATGCTTTCGGCGGACGGCTTGGAGGTCTTGGCTGCCGGATCGGCGCTCGCGCCGGTCATTGTCGAGGATGCCCATACCGACCCGCAATCCGAAGCGCCCGGGTCGTCGGGCGAGCTTGTGTACGATCCGGCCGTGGACGTCTACGATGAACTTTGCGTTCCCGAAAACCAGGAGACGGATCGTCCCATTCCTGACGAAAATCGCGAGGCGATTGTCCAGAAGGCCACTTCGACCGCCGATCACGCGGTGGATACCGATGATTTTACGCTAGACGATGCGCCGATTCCGGCAGCGGTCTGTTTTGACGGGCATAACGTGATGACGGCGCGAATGGTCGAGACGCTTGATTGCGCCAATGCCCCGCCCGCCACGACGGAAACGACTTCCAATATCCGTCACTCAATGGGGGGTGGCGGTTTCGATCCTGACGATCAAATCGTGAATGGAACCGTGACCGGTTCCGTAAGCGGTTCCGGGCTGGCAGGGATCGGTGTTTCGGCTTATTCCGTCGATGATCCCTGGAATCCGGTGGCTAGCGGTGTGACCGGTTCCACGGGCGCCTACAGTATCAACTGGTTGGGCGGCGGCGATTTCATCATTCATTTTGTCGATCCGACCGGAGCGCATTTCGATACATGGTACGGCGATCACCCCGAACGCGAGGGCGCGACCGTCCTCAGCCTGGAAGGCGGATCGACCACCAATAATATCAATATCGCGCTGGAGCCCGCGGGCCGGATTTCCGGCACGGTGACCGCCGCGGCCGACGGCTCGCCGATAGCCGGAGCGTTTGTGGATGCCTGGCCGGCCAACGGCTGGATGCCGATCGCTTCCACCCAGACCGCGGCCGATGGAACCTACACTGTCGGTGGTCTGCCGTCCGGCGACTACAATTTGCAATTATGGGGCGGCTGGTCAACCGAGTACCGCCGGATGACCGTGGAGGAAGTTGCCGCGACGGCGGGCGGAATCACGACCGGTATCGACGCAGCCCTCGAACAGGGCGCGGCGATTTCGGGAACCGTGACAGATATGGGCGGCGATCCCGTGGCAGGCGTCCAGGTGACCGCGCGATTGGCCGACAATCAATGGGCCGGTTCCTGGAACACCTTCACCGCTGCCGACGGTACCTATCTCATTGGCGAACTCGATGACGGCAGTTACAAACTCGAATTCCAATGGGGCGCGACCCGTACCTGGCATGGCGGCGTCGATTTCGCATCGGCAACCGCGGTTGCCGTAACCGCGGCCGCGCCGGCGACCGGAATCGATTTGCAGATCGAACGCGGCGCTTCGATCGCCGGCTTGGTGACCAACAGCGTCGGGGTAGGGATACCATTTGTGCAGGTTCGGGTGACGCCGACCGATGATCAATGGTCTTCCTTGCTGAATACCAATACCGATTTGGACGGCTACTATACGGTCAACGGTTTGGCGGCCGGCGATTACAAGATCGAGTTCGACGGCAATCAGGAAGGTTACTTGAGGAATTGGTACGGCGGCGCCAATTTCTCGGAGGCAACCGTTTTGAGCGTGGCGGCCGGAGAAAACCTTACCGGTAAGAACGCCGAATTGGAAAAAGGCGCGGCCATTGCCGGCCGTATCACCGGCGCGGACGATGGCGCGCCGATCGCCCACGCGCAAATCAATTTACTTGATCCGGTCGAAGATTGGGGCGGCCATCACGGAATGGACTGGGCGGAGGCCGATCTCCGCGGTTATTACATGATGCGTGGCATTGGGCCGGGTGATTATAAACTGCGTTTTGATCCTTCCTGGGAAAATCCGGGAGGGCACACGAGCGTCTTTTTTGATGGCCGCGCCGATTTTGACTCGGCCGACGTAATTACGCTTGGCGTCGGCGAGAGTATGCGGGCCGACGCCGCGCTGCCGGTCGGCGGATCGATCGTCGGCAGAGTGCTCGATCCCGGTGGCAATCCGGTGGCAGACGTTAACGTCACTGTTTACACCACCGATACGTACAATTGGGTAACCAACGCCAACACCGACGAACAAGGCGTTTTCAGCGCCGACGGCCTATCCGCCGGCGAGTTCAAGATGCAATTCTGGCCGGGGCCGGACAGAGGATTGATTTCGCAGTGGTATGACGGCAGGAATTCCTGGGAGACGGCCGATGGTGTGGCCGTGACGCTCGGCGCGGAAACCGATATAGGCGATGTTCATCTCGAAAGCGCCGGTTCGATTTCCGGTACGGTTTACGACGAGAACGGAGTCGGCATGGGCGGCGTGTCCGTGCGCGCCTACCGTGGCAGCCAGTCCTGGTCCAGTGCAACGACGACCACCGCCGCCGACGGATCGTATACCCTGTACATATCCGTAGCGGGCGATTACAAGGTCGGGTTCCACGCCCAGTCGGTCAATTACATCACCGAGTATTACGACAATGTGGCGACGCTGAGCGCCGCCACGGTCATCAGTATAACGCTGGGTCTGGATGTTGCCGGCATCGACGCAGTGCTCTACCCGATGGCCTCGGTCTCCGGCGCTTTGACCGATTCCGTGACGGGCGATGGAATCGCCGGCGCGACCGTAACTCTGCGGACGCCTCAGTGGATGTGGACTTACCCGAGCGCCACGACCGCGGCCGACGGCAGCTATACGGTTTATTATTCGGCTACCGAAACGACAACGATGCGTTTACTGTTCGAGCATCCCGATTACTTTATACAATGGTATGACGGACAACCCGATCAAAATTCCGCCGACACGTTTGACATCGATATCGGCGAGGCTTTGAGCGGCTACGATGCCGCGCTGGTGCGCGGCGCGAGCATTTCCGGTACGGTGACCGCCGCCGCCACCGGTGCGGCGCTTGGCGCCATTACCGTTAGTCTGCACGATCCCGCCAATCCGGAATCGCTGCTAAGGCAGACTACGACAGATTCACAGGGCTATTACGTTTTCCGCCGTTTGGAAGCCGGCGATTATATTGTCAGATTCCGGAACGGCGCCTATATTCCCGTGTGGTACGACGGTTCCCCCGACGCCGAAAACGCCACGGCACTGTCGCTGGTCGTCGGTGAGAACACGGAAGCCGACGCCGCCTTGCATCTGGGCGCGCGCATCGAAGGTACCGTGAGTCACGGTCCGGACAACCTGCCCCTCGCCAGCGTCTTTGTAGGCGCCTACGATGCATCGGAAACCCTGGTTAAAAGTGTCTACACATCGAGCAACGGCGCCTATGCCCTCACAGGACTTACCGATGGGAATTATTACGTGGTGTTCTCGCGCTACGGATACGTTACCCAGTGGCATGAAGACCGGCCCGATTTCGATTCCGCCGATCCGATTACGGTGACCGCACCCGAGGTCGTCAGCGGCATGGATGCCCACCTCAAGGCGCCGGACCTCGTGGTTACGGATTTCAACGCCCCGGAATTCGCCGGTATCGGCGGTCCGGTCGAACTTTCCTGGACCGTTCGCAACGACGGCGACGCGCCCGCCTCCGGCATCTGGCAGGACCGTGTGTATCTGTCCGAAGATACGAATCTGAATACCTTGTACGATTATGGGGTCACCAGCGTCAACTCGGACGATCATACGCCGCTGGCGCCGGGCGAAAGTTATACCGTCAATGTTACCGCGACCATGCCGTCCGGTCTCGGTACCGGTCCGAAGTACCTGATACTCCTTGTCGATTTCAATAATGTACTCAAAGAACTCGTACGCACCAACAATTTAACGCATACCCCGGTAACTCTGGGAGCGCCCGATTTGATCGTCGAGACGGCGGACGCGCCGGCGACGGCGTCGAGCGGCCAATCAATCGAGATATCATGGACGGTAAAGAATATCGGCGCGGATCCGGCCATGGCGTCGGGCTGGTGGGACCGCGTTTACCTCTCCGAGGATACGAGTCTGAGCACGGGTGGCTCATTGTTGACGTCCTACTGGACGTCCGATCATACCCCTTTGGCCGCCGGCGCCAGTTATACCGTAACCCGCAACGTGACGATTCCGCCGACCGCCAGCGGCAACATGTATTTATTGTTCGTGGCCGATCACAGCAATCAGCAGGGCGAGACCAACGAAGACAACAACCTGCTGGTGAAATCGATTTCCTTGAATGCCCCCGATTTGACCCTCAGTACCGCTTCCGCGCCGGCGGCGATCGTGCTCGGCGAAACCGTCGAAGTTTCATGGACGGTTACCAATATCGGCATCTACGACGCGCTGGCCAATTGGTACGATGCTGTTTACGTTTCGGATGACGCCGTTTTCGATCCCGCCACCGATACGCTGGCGCACAGTTATTATGCGTCATCCCACACTCCCCTGGCGGCCGGCGAAGCCTATACTGTCACCCGTAACATCGTCCTGCCGGAAACGGCGATCGGATCGCGCTACCTCCTCTTCGTGGCCGATCACACCAACCGACAGGGCGAAACCGATGCAACCAACAACGTGTTCGCCGTGCCCGTGACCCTGACCGCGCCGGATCTGACCGTCACGGCGCTCAGCGCCCCGGCGGAAGCCCTGCTGAGCGAAACCGTTTCCGTCTCCTGGACCGTGCGTAACCAGGGCGCCGTGCCCGCCGCCGCCGGCTGGCTCGACAGGCTTTATCTTTCCCCGACTCCGACGCTCGGCGCCGACGCGGTAACGGTGACAAGTTATGTCGTGGTAAGTCCCACAGTGCCGCTGGCGCCGGGCGCGGAATATACCGTCAACTTGGATGTGACCGTGCCAATTTCCGTGACGCTCGGCGACAACTGGTACTGGGTGGTGATGACCGATGCCGGCCGGGTTCAGGGCGAAACCGATGAGACCAACAACACGCGCTCTTCACTTGTCGTCTTTGATGCCCCCGATCTGACGATAACTGCGGCAACCGCGCCGTCTGAGGCGGTGACGGGCGAAACCGTTACCGTAAGCTGGACGGTTACCAATATCGGCGGCATGCCGGCGCCGGCCAACTGGACCGACCGGGTATTGTTCTCCAACGATGGCAACATTGCCGGAGCAACCGTTATTTTGTCGGTGTCCATCAGCGACCAGACCCCGTTACCAGCCGGATCGTCGTACACGATCACCCGCCAAATTACCCTGCCGTCACGGGCGCCCGGCGATTATCACCTGATCTTCAGCGCCGATGCCTTAAACAACCAGGGCGAGTCCGATGCCACTAACAACCTGTATGTCCTGCCGATCGCACTCAGCTCTCCGGATTTGACCATCAACGCGGCGACCGCTCCGGAACAGGCTTCCGTCAACCAGACCATCCCGGTAAGTTGGACGGTCGAAAACATCGGCGCGGTTCCGGCCCTGACCGCCTGGAGCGACCGTATTTATCTCTCCACGGATGATGTTTGGGACGTCGCCGATACCTGGGTCGCCACCTTTGGCATGAGCGGATATATCCCCTTGAATTCGGGGGCCACCTACCAGCATGTCACGAACGTAACCCTGCCGTCGGTGGCCGCCGGCAATTATTACCTGATTTTCCGGGTCAATGCCACCGGGGCGCAGGGCGAAACAGATACTACGAATAATTTTTATGCCATCCCGATCGTTGTCGTTGCACCCGACCTGATCGTCAGCGCGGCAACCGCGCCCACGTTAGCCGCTGTCAACCAGACCGTTACGGCAAGCTGGACGGTCGAAAACATTGGCGATGGCGTTGCGTCAGCCAATTGGATTGACAGGATTTATATATCCTCCAACCCGACCCGTGACGGTACGGAAACGTTGGTGGCGTCCTTCGGCGTGGGTGATCACGTGCCGCTGGTTGCCGGCCAAAGTTATACGCGGACCGAATCGATAACCCTGCCGTCCGCCGTTCGCGGTGGCGCCTATTTGTTTTTTGCCGCCAACGCCAACCATGCCCAGGGCGAATCGGATACGACCAATAATTATCTCGCGGCGGAAATTGAGATCGTCGCGCCGGATCTCACGGTTGCCGCCGTCGATGCGCCGACAACCGCGGCTGTCGGGCAATTCGTCGAAGTTTCCTGGACCGTCTCGAATACCGGCGACGGTACGGCCTTCAATAATTGGTATGATCACGTCTATCTATCCGATACCGCGGACTGGGATGGAACCGGACATTACCTGACCGGCGTTTACGTCAGTTCACAAACGCCGTTGGCGGCCGGCGCAAGTTACGGACTGACGCGTAACGTTACGCTTCCTGCCGGTGTGATTGGTGATAAGTATCTCGTCATTTATACCGATTTTAACAATCATCAACCCGAAATCGACGAAACCAATAATTGGACATCCGTGCCGATCTCGATCAGCAATCCCGACTTGGTTCTGACGGAGGCCGTTGCGCCTCCTGCCGTGAGCTGGGGAGAAACCGTTGAACTTTCCTGGACGGTAGCCAACCAGGGCGCCGGCGCCGCGGTGGCGTCCTGGCGCGATGCGGTTTATGTCTCCAATAGCGCCGATTTCGATCCCGATACGGCGACGCTGATCATCTCGGCTTGGGCCACCGAATACCGGCCACTGGCGTCGGGCGCCTCATATACCATGACCCGTCAGGCGGTCATGCCGTCGGGACTAACCGGATCGGCCTGGTTTCATTTCTTTACCGACGCCTACGACCAGCAGGCCGAGGCAGATGAAACCAACAATGTGTATTCCAGGATTACGACGTTCAGCGCCGCCAACCTCGAAATTACGGCGACCACCGCCCCCGCCGTGGCGGCTTGGGGCGAACGCATCGATCTGGCATGGACCGTCGAGAATACCGGCGGCGGCCCGACCACGGCATCCTGGTGGGACATGGTCTATCTATCCGAGGACGATCAATTCGATTCGACCGGCGACGTGCAGTTGACCAGCGCCTACCGATCCGCCAATCTCGGTCAGCTTACCGATGACGGTATCGGTTACTCCGTTGATCGAACCGCGATCACCGTTCCTGCCTCGATTCCGGTCGGATCTCGCTACTTGATTTTCGTCACCGACGTTTACAATCAGCAAGCTGAGACGGATGTGACCGATAATATCGTTGTCGTTCCTATTACGATTACCGCGCCCGACCTGCGTTTCGACGAAACCGCCACCGATTTGCCGTCTGTCGGAGTATCGGGCAATGCCCTGGCGCTGAGCTGGACGGTCGAAAACGCGCCCGGCGCGGGCGCCGCCACCGCGGCCTGGCGCGATTTGGTGTACCTGTCGAGCGAGCCGGAGATCAACGCCGGCGCAACTTTGCTGGCCAACGTCTTGCGACCTGTCGGACGGCTGGCCGGCGGCGAATCGTATTCCATCGATCGCATCGTTACGCTGCCCAGCGGTTTGACAGGTACGCGTTACCTGATTGTTGTTACCGACGGTTTCAATGCCCAGCCGGAATCGGATGAAACCAATAATACCATCGTTCAGGCTATCGCGCTAAGCGCTCCGGACCTGGCGGTCGGCAATGTGGTTGTCGGTCCTAATCCGGTCGAAAACGGAGAAACTTTTACGGTAAGTTACACGGTCACGAATATCGGCACGGCGCCTGCCGATCGTGCGTGGGCCGAGTTCGTTATTTTATCCGTTGATACTTTTATCGGCAACTCTGATGATATTACGGTCGGATATGTCAATCATACAACCGCGTTGGCAGCGGGTGAATCGATCGATCGCGAGTTTTCGATTCAGATGCCGTGGGGTATCAGCGGATTGTATAACCTTTATATCCGTGTAGATCGTTGGAATAACGTTCCCGAAAGCAATGAAACCAATAACGCCGTCGATTTCGTGAAAGTCAGCGATACCGAGGATAACCGTATCGAGATCGTTTACGCCCCGCCGCCTGCGAACCTGCGCGTGGATGCCGTTACCGTGCCGGCCGCCGCTTTGACCGGCACAAACATCGAAGTTGTATGGCGTGTAACGAATCACGGAACGGCCACCACTCAGCAAACCGCCTGGAGTGACCGGGTATATTACTCGATCAGCGACACTTTCAACGTTGCCACCGCAACCGTACTCGGAACATTCGCACGCTCGGGCACGTTGGATTCCGGAGCCAGTTACAGCCAAATCCGTGAAGTACGGTTGCCGGAAAATCTGGCGGCCGATGATTACTGGATTTTTGTCTATGCCGATATTTATAACCAGGTTCCCGAACCGGGCGCCGAAGACGATAATGTTACCCGGTCTTTAAACGCTGTGACGGTCGCCCTCTCTCCGGTACCCGACCTGGTGGTGGAATTCGTGGGTGGTCCGGCGAGCGTCCCGATCGGCCAACTGGTTGATGTGTCATGGAAGGTTATCAACGATGGCGCGGCCGCGGCCGCCGCACCCTGGATCGACCGCCTGTACCTGTCGGAAGACGGTCTGGTCGCCGGTGCGACCCTGATTGGCAGCTTTACCCGATCCGATCCGTTGGCGGTCGGAGCATCATATACGCGTACGGAAACAGTCATTCCTCCCGCGCGTGCGGACGGCGACTGGCATTGGGTGGTTGTGACCGATGCGACCCATCAGGTTTACGAACGTGACGGCGAGAACAACAACGTTACCGCCTCGACCGCTTTTGCCTTGACGCATCCCGATCTGGTCGTCACCACGGTTGCCGCCCCGGTAACGGCGCTTTCCGGCACGACCGTCACCGTGCAATGGAACGTCCGCAACGACGGCAGCGGTCCGACCCCGGCAACCTGGACTGACGAGATTTGGCTCTCGACCGATGAAACCTGGGAGCCGCAAGACATTCTGCTCGGCAACCGGGTCCGTGACGGACCCTTGGCGCCGGGCGCCTCGTATCAGGCCCAGCTCGATGTCGTGCTGTCGAACGGCATCGACGGAACCTTTTACCTGCTTGTGCGTACCGACGCGGCCAACCAGGTGGTCGAAGGCGCCACCGGCGAGGATAACAACGTCACGGCTTCCAACGCCGTCGCCGTTACCCTCGCGCCCTACGCGGACCTGTCGATCGGCGACATCGCCGTCAGCGGTACCCTGGCGACCGGACCCGACGGGGTTTACTCGACCAGGATCATCGGCGATCCGGCCGATATCACCGTCGAATGGACCGTAAGCAATATCGGTACCGGCGCCGGTCCGGTGGACACGTGGGTCGACCGGGTTGTCCTTTCGCGCAGCGGCGTGCTCGGTCACGGCGACAACCGCATCATCGGCGAGTTCACCCACCTCGGTCTGATGCCGACGGGCACGCAGTACACGCGCACGGAAATCATCCAACTACCGGCCGCGCTGGACGACCGGTTTACCCTGTTCGTGGTCACCGATGCCTACGACGCGGTCTATGAGCATGACGACGCGGGACCGAACGCGGCGTCGCCCGGTTATTTCGTGGATATCATGCCGCGTCCCTTCGCCGATCTGGTCGTCGAAACCGTGGCGGCGGATGCCGTCGGCTCGAACGGTATGCCCATTACCATGAGCTGGACGGTGGCCAATCGCGGCATCGGGCAGACCTCGACCCCGAATTGGAACGATACCGTTTATTATTCCTACCAGGATGACGGGACCGGCCTGGTACACATCCAGAACTTCAGCCGGCTCGGACATCTCGGACCCGGCGATACCTATACCCGTACCGTACAGGCGATCCTGCCGTCGAACTTGAACGATGATTTTTATCTGTATGTGCGCTCGCAGGGTCCTTACGAGTTTGTCTACAACGATGCCGGTAATACCGGCCGTTCGGATTTGGTAAACCTCGATTATATTCCGCCGCCGGAGGTCGATCTGACCGTCACCGCGGTTTCGGTCGTCCCGACCGCCTTCGACGGGATCGCCCGCGACGGTCAGACCGTGGATCTCTCCTGGACCGTAATCAACCAGGGACAGGACGCAGCCGAAGGCGTTTGGACGGACTTCTTTTACCTGGCGCCCAACGGCAACCGCGCCCAGCGGGTTAAACTGGGCGAGTGGACACTGAGCCAGGGCCTGGAAGCCGGCAAGAGTTATACCCGTACCGTCAATCTGCGGTTGCCGCTGCATGTCTCCGGTCTTTACGAAGTCTATGTCCATACCGACGCCCGCAATCAGGTTGTTGAAACCGACAAGACCAACAATGACCCCGCCTTGGGCGTTGATCTGACCGTAGCCTTGACGCCGCGGCCCGACTTGGCGGTTACCCTGGTCGAAGCACCCGAATCGGTCACGTCCGGCACGGTCGTCGATGTCGAATGGGTGGTGAGCAATCTGGCGTTGACACCCACGCCCACCGGCGGCAGTCGCTGGCTCGACGGTGTGTACCTGTCGCTGAATAATACCCTGGACGGCGGCGACAGGTTGCTCGGATCGCTCCAAAACGGTTCCGCGCTGCAATCCGGTGAACAATACCGTTCGACCGGTAATTTTATCCTGCCGCAAGGCATGGCCGGACCGATGTATATCATCGTCAAGGCCGATATCGGGAACGTCGTCGACGAATTCTCGGACAATCCCGATTACGCTTCCAATAATATTTTCGTCAAACAGATCTATGTCGATGCCCAGCCGGTACCGCCTCCGGATCTGGTGGTCTCGAATGTCTACGGTCCCACCGAGGCGTTCGACGGCACGACCATTACCGTCAATTATCGCGTTACCAATCAAGGCGCCGGAATCACTTATCCGGCGAGTTGGACCGATGCGCTCTGGCTGACCGTCGATAAGACCGCGCCCAATCCCACCAAGGGCGATATCCGCATCGGCACCACCCGCCACAATGGGGCGCTCGAAGTCGGCGAGTTCTACGAAGGCACGATTACCGGCACGATCCCGAAACAGATGCAGGGGATCTACGAAATCATGGTTTATACCGATGCCTTCAACAACGTGTTCGAGCTGACCTTCGACGTTAATATCAATCCCGACGATCCGCATACGCTCAACAACAACAATTACAAGACCGCCGCGCAACCGTTGACGGTGATTTACACCCAGCCGGCCGACCTGGAAGTGATCGCGGTGCAGGCCAGCCCCGAAGGCCGCGGCGGTTCCCAGATCACGGTGGCCTGGACCGTGGCCAATAACGGCGCGAACGTGACCGATCTCGATCGCTGGGCGGATGCGGTGTATCTCTCGCCCACGCCGGAATTCAACCGTTCGACGGCGACGAGGGTATTCGGCTTGCTGCACGAAGGCGCCTTGCAGCGCGGCCAGAGTTATACCCGTGAAGTAACCTTTACCCTGCCGCCCAGCGCTCAGGGACAGTATGTGATCGTCGAAACCAACGTCAATCCCAACGATATCCTGACCGAAGACGAACAATTACTGGCCGAAATGGCCGCCGTGACCGACCGGCTCAAGACCGCGATCGGCGATTACGAGAATATGAGTCCCGCGGAAATCAAGACCAAGCTCGGGAATATGAGCGGGGCTGAATTGCGCAAAATTCTTTGGGAAGGCGTACCGGTGCAGAAGGTATGGGAAGGACCCTATACCTATAACAATACCCGCGCCGTTGAATGCGTCGTAACCGATCTGCGCCCCGACCTGCGCGTGGTCGAGGTTACCGTGCCCGAGACCGCCTATTCCGGCGAGACCGTGACGATCTCCTGGAGCGTGATCAACGACGGTGGCGATCCGGTGTGGGACGGCACCCTGCGCTGGTACGATCACGTCTATATCTCGCCGGATCCGACCTTCATCTGGGACCGCGCCACGTATGCCGGTCGTGTGCTCCACGCCAACGCCGACGGCCTGGCGCCCGGCGAAAGCTACACGGGGACCATGGAAATGACCCTGCCACTCGGCATCGAGGGCCGCCGGTACGTGTACGTGTTTGCCGATACGCAGCCGGGGCGGTACGGCGGGTTCTCTTCTCCGGGCGTCGGTTCGTTTCCGGACTGGCCAGGCCAATTCAGCGCGCCTCGGGGTTGGGAACCCGTGGTATGGGAAGGCGGCGCCGACGGCAAACAGAATAACGTTGCGACAACTCAATTCATGGCGGTTTATCGCGAACCTGATCTCAAGATCAGCGCGGTAACCATTCCTGAATCACGGTTTGTACCACGCGATCCGCCGCCGCCACATCCTCGATTCCCGGCAGCGCGGCAGGCGCCACGATCGAACCCCATAGAAACGGGACGATATAGAAAAACAGGCCGCCGAACACGAAAACCAACAGCGGAAACCACTTGAAAAGGCGCTTGTCGCGCGCTGTCATGGCGCCGATCACGACATGCGGCCAACTGAACGCCAGTAAACCGACCACAAACGCGCCGATCATCATGGAGGGTCCGTAAACCCCGAGCGGCCCCGGGGTGCCGAGCTTGGCGGGCTCGGTGGCCAGCAACTGTTCCGCCGCCGCGCTCAATCCGCCGTCCGGAAACGCGCGCCGGACGGTCCAAATCAAGGAACCCAA
>PWZG01000588.1 GCA_003567575.1 PVC group bacterium
ATGATCAGGGACCGGGCAGCGGCACCGGTCTTGGCGCCGGTCATACCGCCGATCCCGGCGTGGAATACGCCAGATTCTTCGGGCCGGCCTACGGCGATCCCGCTGATCCGTGGCAACCCGGTAGCGGCGGCGGCTCGACTTCCGGCGGTCGAGGCGGCGGCGCAATCCGTATGCTGGCCTCGGGTGAGATCAGAATTGACGGATTGATTCTAGCCAATGGCCAACGGGGATTGTCTACGCATCATCACGGCGGATCGGGTGGCAGTGTTTTTATTGAATGTCGTACCTTGACGGGAGAGGGCGGCATTGAAGCGGACGGCGGAAACGGGATTCATAACGGAGGAAATACCGGCAGCGGCGGACGGATCGCCCTGCATTATGATCCAGATGCCCAGGCCGCCCTGCCAACACCGCGACCGGCCATTCGGATTTCCGCCGAACCCGGCAATCATGGGAACGATAACCGACGTAACCTGGAAGGGATTCGCGCCGCGTTGGGTAGTCTTTATTTGCCTGATACGTTGTTGATCGAAGCCGATCTGACCGCCAAACGATTTCATTATGTGACGCTGCATATTCCGGGATGGACACGCTGGGAAGCGCAAACGTTGACCCTGGACGATTGTGTCATCGGGTTGCCGGTAGGGCATGATATCTATGTGACCAACAACCTTACGCTGACCAATAACGCTGCATTGTATGTGTTTGCCGCGCCGGTCGCGGATGTCTTGACGGATATCGGCGCCAAGGTCGAAACCGGCGGTGACTTGCGCATCGAGTCCGATAGCTGGATTTTCCCGCATGCCCATCCGACCAACGGCGCAACCGTAAAGTTTACGGTCGGCGGCGATTTTTATGTGGCTGCCGATGCCGGCATCAATGCCGATATGCGGGGCTATACGCGCGGTTTCGGACCCGGACAGGAAGCCTTTTCCGGCAGCAGCCGTGCCACTCCCGGACATGGCGGGCGCGGCGCCATCGGCTACGCGGGTGGCGCGCGGGGGCATACCTACGGCGACGTCGAGCTTCCCATTGAAGCCGGTTCGGGTGGCGCACATCAAACGGCAACAGGCCGCGGTGGCGGTGCGATTCGGCTGGCCGTTGCCGGTGAAGCCCGGCTTTACGGAACCCTGACTGCCAACGGCGGTGGCGGCGTGGCGAATCATTTTGTTGGCGGCACCGGCGGAAGTATCCTGCTGGAATGTCAAACGCTGCAGGGTGGCAACAGCGCGCTGCTGGCAGCCCATGGCGGACGCGGCAGATATTCCGCCGGCAGCGGCGGCGGCGGCCGGATCGCCGTCCACTACCAACCCGAATCGCAGGCCGCGCTTCCGCAACCCGTGCCGCCGATCCGGTTCTCGACCTTTGTGTATCCGGATTCCACTCACGGCGCGCGGTATATGATCCTTGCCGAGGAGGGAACACTCTGGTTGCCGGATATGTTGTTTATCACCGAAACGCTTGATCAACAACGCTTCCGCCATGTACGCTTGATCATTCCCGGGTTCGAATCGTCATGGGAACCGGAGTCGCTGACGCTCGATGGTTGTATCATCACGTTGCCCGAAGGTTTTATCCTGGATGTGGCCAATGATCTGATTCTGGATAACGATGCGGGATTGCATATTCACGCCGCGCCGACCAACGCTCCCGGGCAACGTTACGGCGCCGAGATCCGGGTAGGCCGCGATTTGCGTATCGGCACCAATTCCTGGATCTTTCCACAGGCGCATACCAGTAATGCCGCCATTGTGGGAATCCGCGTACAGCGGAATGCCACGATCGAACCCGGCGGCGGGATCGATGCCGACGGTCGCGGGTACCTCGGCGCGCCGGGCAACAATCAGGGACCCGGCGCAGGACAGAGCGCGTATTCGGGCGGCGGCGGGTACGGAGGAAAAGGCGGCGGCGCGAATGGTGGCGTACCCTATGGGGACGCCGCGCTGCCCCTTGAACCCGGTAGTCCGGCGGGATGGAATACTTGGGGTGATGGATATGGTCTTGGCGGTACCGGCGGTGGATCGATTTGTCTAAGGGCCGGTGGCGAGCTACGCATTGACGGTCTCGTAACCGCTGACGGTTGGCATGGTTCCTATTATCGCGGCAGCGGCGGTAGCGGCGGCGGGATTTTCCTGGCCGCGCAACGGGTGCGCGGCAGCGGGGAAATCAGGGCCAAAGGCGGGATCGGCAATGCTGACGTGGCCTCCGGCGGCGGCGGCCGGGTAGCCGTCTGGCATGGTTTGTCACTGAACAAGATCGAAGCAAGATTGGCAAAGCAGTCGGACGCGAACCTGCTTCAGCATTATCCATACCCGGCCTTCAGCGGCACGATCGATGTCGGCTGGTACGGTGCCTCCACGGCAGGGGAACCCGGAGAGGGAAGTAAATGGTTTTACACGATTCGCGGTACCTTGTTAAGGATTCGCTAAACCCAAAACTTTCGATTGCACATTGTCGTAGAACGGTCCTCCCGGGCCGTTCTCTTCGTGATGGATGTGTCTTGGATTTATAAGCGCGATCAGTGACGGCAACGTATTTTCATATACCGTAAGGAGTGAAAAAGAAAGAGAGTCAGTATAATGAAGATCAAGAAAAAGATCGGTTACCCGAAAAGAAATGCCGCCGTAGGTATCGTGTTCACAATGTTGCTTTGTATGACGGGGAACGTGGCGCACGGTGCCGCGGAACCGGTGTTGGAGAATAGGTGTCAGGTCTGAATGGCACTTACTTAAGGGATTATGGCATTATAGTTTCGACTTTCGTGACGTGCCATTGAATGACGAATGACGAAATACCCAAGTACCCAAAGAAAACCAAAATACCTAAAGACCAAA
>PWZG01000441.1 GCA_003567575.1 PVC group bacterium
CGCCGGCTGGGATGCGGGCCGCTGGATGCCGGCCGAGGTCGGGCCGACCTCGGCCACAAAGAGCCGTGAAACATGATCTGCGCGGAGATATTCGGTCTTCTGTGGCGCATGTCGGCCCGACGTGCGCCTCTGGAATACGGGCCGCCGGGCGCCGAGGTCGGGCCGACCTCGGCCACATTCGGAGTCCGGAAGTCGCCAAATGGCGGAAAATTGAATTTGACATAACCGCCCGTTCTTGGTAGGTTTCAACCCAGTTCATTCCGCATCGGTGGCTTCGGCTTTTCCGAGGCGGCAATTCAAGGTCGAAACGGTCATGTATTGCGCTGAATTTGCGGCATGAGTTACATTCGGTGTGCCCGCATCCGGCGAATTAACCACCCGCTTCGCCCGCCTTCGCAGAGCTTTGGCGCGGCACGCTGGAGATCACGGAGACACGGAGATGAATATCTACCGCCAGCTTACCGATGAATTCAACCACGGCCGGCTCCGCGCGATCTTGAGCGGCGGCCAGGCCGTGGTCATGCATCGGCTTGCCTTCATGAGCAAGGATGGCGACTGGATTCCGCGGGAGGATAAAGAAGCGTTGGCTCATATCCTGACAGTTCTGGAAGGATACGGCGCAACCTACCGTTTCGGAGCCCCCCTGGATGTTCGCTGGCTATGCGGCGGATGGAGCGCGCATTTCGAATTCAAATATAACGATCTTCGCATCCGGACCGACTTCGTGACCCGTCCGCCGCGTATTCCGGCTGACCGGCTTGCCCGCCTCTGGCACGAACAGGAAGATCGCAAGCCGCCTTACCTTGATGCCGCCGATCTCATCGAATCCAAGAAAACCAACCGTGAAAAGGATTATGCGGTAATCGGGGAGCTTGCCAGGAGGCTGGAGGCCGTCGAAGATCGCCTGAACTATTCCAGGAGCGCCCGGGAACTCATCGAGCTGGCAAGCCAATATCCCGACAAGATCGCCGATCTCAAAGAACAGCGTCCTTTGTTGGCGACCATCGCCGAAGGGTTGGAGCCTGTTGAAGCCGCGCTCGACGCGGAACGCCGGCAACTGATGCACGCCAACGAGCGGCGACTCGCCGCCTACATGACCGCCGCCGCAAAATGGCAGGCGGCCTGGCCGGAAATCTCGCGCTCTCTGGACGGCAAGCCGCTTTCCGCGGCACACCAGGAAATGATCCGCCGGGCCGTTGATTTTCTGCCCGTCACCGTTCCGGGAGGCCTGTCATGATACAATTGCGCGACGAGTTTCTGAGCGAGGAAGATCTCGACCTCAAGAATCTTTCGGACGAGGAACTGGATCGTCAATGGACCCAATGGCTGATCCAGGCTCAGGCCAGCAACGATCTGGACAAGCACGAATACTCGCACGGGGTATTCACCCGCGAACCAACAGTCGAGAACAAAGCCTGAATTAACCACCCGCTGCGCCCGCCTTCGCAGAGCTACGGCGCGGCACGCCTGGAGTTCACGGAGACACTGAGATGAATATCACTGCCATGGAGAAACCTTGTAACGAATCTGGCGCCGCCGCTCACGGAGGGACAGATTCGGAACATTCTTACTCACTCTTCTCCGTGCCGGAGTTTACCTGACGAAGCGGCCTTGGCGAAGTCGGGTGTCTCCGTGGTTCACTCTTCATCCGTGGTTCAATCCCGACATTAACGCCGCAGACCAATCCCTGCTCAACTGCTCAACGCCCGGATTAACACCGGCAAGCGCTCGGTGACCGTTCCGGCTTCTATGCTGGAACTGTAGGTGGAAGCGTGATGAAGGCATGTCAATTGTCAATGCCTAAACCCGACTCCCCAGACAGCCAACCCTCAGTGCGGGCAACGGCTGTCCGCCGTAACAAATAGACTCGATGCTGTTGCATTATGTTACGCAAAAACGTTGACTGCTGGCGTATGGATCGCTATAATGCTTTTTTATGGCACAAAAAACAAATAATACTGAAGCCCTGCAAAAACTCACCGCCAGGCTGGTGGCGACCCACCCGGTTGGCCGCAAGCTGATGCTGATCGGCGGCTTCAGGTACCGGTTTCTGAACAACAGTGTGCGGACCTCTGACGATATCGACTACCATTGGAGCGGCGAATTCGAACAGAAGCAGGCCGACTTGGTCTCATTTCTGAACCGCGTGGTGGTGCCTGAAGCTCGACGCCTCATGGACTATGATGGCGCCGCTTCTCCTCACCATGGCCCTGACGCTGAATCGCCGGCCATCCGGATCATTGACTTGGCGTTCTGGCGTACAGGTGTTGCAGACAGTCGAATCGAGATTCCGATCGAGATTACCCGGATCATGTGCGCGGATGCCGTGAACATCCGCACCGTGGAAGGGACCATCTACTCGACGGCTTCGGACGCCGACATGATCGAGAGCAAAGTCCTTGCCGTTCTGAACCGCACGGTCCTCAGACACCGCGATCTGGTGGACCTTTTTCTGTTCCGTGACCAGTTGAGACCCGATTCGAGGCAACGGATCGCGGCTAAAATGCAGGCATCGGGCATCAACTCGGACCAGGCATTGAAACGGCTCAACGATCTCCACGCGCACGTAGACTACCATGGGCGCGCCACCCAAGCGGTGATAGACTCGCAGATCGATTCCCCCGCGGCCGCCCAACTGAACGATGCCGGTGGCGGAAAGTTTGTCATGGCTTCCGTCCTGGGATTGCTGGACGAAATCATCGAGGTACGCGATGAAAACGTTTGAGTGGCAACAGTTCCTGCAGGATCAGCGAGAAAGTCACTCCAAAGTCCTGTTCACGGCGACGGAACTTGCCAATGCGGACGGGGGCTCCACAGACTCGATCC
>PWZG01000053.1 GCA_003567575.1 PVC group bacterium
AAAGAATGACGAAGTTAGAATGCCAAATATCTTGCTTGTATTGGGTGTTTTACCTTTGGTCTTTAGGTATTTTGGTTTTCTTTGGGTACTTGGGTATTTCGTCATTCGTCATTCAATGGCAAGTCACGAAAGTCGAAACTATAATGCCATAATCCCTTAAGTAAGTGCCATTCGGGACAGGCCTGTTGTTGGAGATCACCTCGGCGTTCATCGGACCTTCAAAAGGGGGTAGAGCGTCTTCCACTACCCTGATTTATCGTCAACGGTTGAAATCAAATCGGACGGGAGACCTGTCCCTAGCCAACCCCTGATCGCCCGTCAAGTGTCGGCCCTTTATCAGGGCCAACGTCCGGCCAGTCCGCACCCTGGAGACGGCGGTCCCCGCCGTTTTCCTGTCCGGCCGGGACGGCCGGCTCCAGAAGATCTTGTCTCGCTGCCGTTCGTTGTTTTCCGTTCGCATACGGTCAGATCGACGGTGCTGGCCAAAGTTTCCAATATAACGACCCCCGTCCAAGTGTCTGTCCCTTATCAGGCCCTTATCAGGCCCGGAAACACCAAAAAGACGATGATCGCGATGAGGATCGTGACGATGATTGCCTCGGGATTTTGCGGCGAAATCATCCGATCTCGTCACGGTATGCAGCATGTGCAAGACGTCGCGGATTGCGGGCAAAGCGCAAGAACGAGCCCGCGTTAGTCCAGAATCGCCGCCAACTGTCCGGTGAACGCCAGATCATCGTGGTGTAATCCCACATAATGCGCGGGCGCAGGAAATGTTTGCGGTAAAATGACTGATGCAGTTTTTCGAGTTGTTCGCGGGTCATGCCCGTGGGGATGAACTGGAAATTCATGCAATCCATCCGTTCCCAATCCTCTGTGAAGTCGCCGTGCTCGTGGATGCCGGAATAAACGGGAGAACCGGGAAAGGGGGTGAACTTAGTGAGGCTGATATCGTCGATCGGCAGCCTGAAGACGTAGTCCATGCTGCGCTGGATACTGTCCGTCGTTTCGCCGGGCAGCCCCATCATGAGCAGACCCTTGACGCGGATACCGGCTCGTTTGATGGCGGCGATACAGTCATGCAAACGATCCAGATCCGCGTGGTTACGATGCCGGGCGAGCAGCTCGGGGTCGCCTGTTTCGACGCCCATACTTATCATCCAGCAGCCGCCGGCTTTCATGGTGCGCAGCAAGTCTTCATCAAGGTGTTCGGCGCGAGCCGCGCAGTTGAAGCTGATGCCGAGACCGCTTTCCGCCAATCCGCGCGCGAAGGTTTCAACCCGCTTGCGGTGAAACGTGAACTGATCGTCGCAGAAATTGATGTGGCGTACTCCAAACCGTTCGTGCAGATTCCGAACCATGGCCAGCATGTATTCCGCCGAGTTGAAACGGAAACTGCGCCCGAAAACCGAACGATCACAGTAGGAACAGGCGTAGGGACATCCCCGGCTGGATACGCATGACGTATTGGGCGCGCGCGGATAATTGAATATTGGCAGACGGTAGGCGTCGGGATAGCCGGGCAGTTTATCGTAGGCAGGAAAAGGCAAAGTGTCGAGCTCGATCAGATCCGTGAGCGGCCCGGTGTACCTGGGGGCGCCATCCTTCTCGCGATAAACCAGGCCCGGGATTGCGGCCGGTTGTTCCCATCCGCCGTCAATCAGTTTGGCGAGGGTATTCTCGCCTTCACCGACGACCGCGAAATCGATGTCGGGAAATCCGTCCAGGGCGCTGGTCTTCAGCGCCGATACGTGTGCACCCCCGACCACGGTCTGAATGCCGGGAAGAATCGCCTTGGCCACCGCGGAGAGACGGACGGCATCGAGAAATCCGGATGTGGTGCAGCTCATTCCCATGAACGCCGGCCGATCGGCCAGCAGTCGTTCACGGATAAGATCCGGTGCGTCGGGCCGTGCATAAGCGTCGATGATCGTGGCCTCGATCCCCTTGGTTTCGAGCCAGGCGGCGAGACTGGCCAATCCGATCGGCGGCATGATGCCGGCCAGTCGGGCAATGTCCGAGGATGCGGCGTCGGCCCGGTATCCCAGGGGATGAACCAGTAGAATGCGATCGAAACGCAACCGGCAGCGCGCGGGTGAGGCCATTGATCCGGCGTCCGGTGAATCGTGCATGAATTCGTTCCTTCTCAAATCCGTTTGGTTAGTGCGGTGTTCGACAAAATAGCCAGAAACAATCATGTGTCATCCCTCGATCGCGCCAAGCTCGGGATGACAGGCTCTTTGGAGTTAATGCATCGCAGTGACGTGCACCACGCTAGAACGTTGCCGTTAAACCGGCGCCAAAATAGGCGCCCGCCGAGGTGGGTGTGCCGGGGAAATAACCCTTGTTCTTATAGCCCGCTTTAAAGGCAGCTCCCACAACGTTACCGGCCGAAAACTCGATTTCTACATTCATATTCCAGCCGACCCCGTCGTACAAGGCTTCCGGCGCGTTCGGATATTCCCATATATCGCCGGAAAACGAAGTGTTCAACCGGGAACCCAACGCCATTCGGTGCGCTCCAATACCGGCGCCATAAGTGGTGTTTTCGGTCGAGCGTAAATCCCGGCCATAGGCCCCGAAAACGGCGATGGGCGTCAACAGGTAGATATCGAGAAAACGGCTTACGGATTGCGGTTCGATCGAACCGCGCGTTCCTACGGTAACGCCGTAACCGTTACCCATCGGCAATGCTGGAGCGGGCAGGTATCGGTCGCCCCGGATGACATGTTCCTTGACGTAAAAGAACATGGTTGCCCACATCATGGGATCCAGGGCGTTCCAGAGAGCGACATCCTGTGTATGGCGGTAGGAACGATCCAGGAGTGGATCGTCAAAATCGATGACGTAGTCCCGGCGCCAAACATCGACGGGATCGGCGTGCCGGCGTTGTGCCTGGCGGGTGGCCAGATAAATCGCGATATCATTGCCTTCCTCATACTGTTCGACAAATGATGTCTCGTCATCATCGGACGCTCTGCTTTCGCGGTCACGCGGCTTGCTGGTGATGGCTGTGTAAAGGGATAAATCCAGTTTGGCGAGGAACATCAAGGCAGCCGAAGAAGCAGGGATGGCGTCGGTACGGCAGAAATCCAGCAGAATGCGCCGCGCCATGATTGCATTGGCTTCCGTGCCGCCCGCGGCCAGCGCGGACAGCTCTTCGTTGCTGCCGGGATCGCGATCGAGTGTGGTATAGGCGCTGAACTCAACGCCAAAACCATAGCTGGGTTTCAAGTCGTATTCACGACCTCGCGACCCATGGCCATGGATTTCGTGTTGTAGCGTTGAAAACAGAATGGCCAGCGGTAATTCGTATGCCGGCGCCACGTAGGGTATTCGGCGCGTCAACCGGCTGCCAAGGTCACAACCCGCCGTATGCAGCGACAGCATGACGCGCCCCCCGTAATCCATGGCCGGTTCCGTTTCGTGACCCAGGAAATACGGGCCGTAATTGGGCGTCGGGTTGTTTTCGCGGTCAGCCGCTTGGATGCCGCGTCCGCCGCCAAGGACTATGGCAATGATGACAACAATAGAATGCAGGCGTTTCATGTTTAACTCCTTGTGAGTGACCTAATCTAGCGCTTCTGACGTAAAAAACAAGAAAAATGATGCGGAGATTATGGATGGGATTCGGTGTCGGGTGTCGCGTGTTGCTGGCCTCCGGGTTGCGGGCGAAGCCCGCCTTGAGTGTTTTTTTCTTGTTTGTTGTATAAGAGTCTATCTCCCGATCCGGATACCGGCCAGAACTTTGCTCGAATTGAGTGGATCGTTGGGATCTTTTCTTCCCCCGTTGGAAATATGGTGGAAACGATACTCGATATGGGCCTTGCAGTGTCGGCCGAACGCAAACGTCAACCCGAGACCGGCCTGATAATTGCCGTTAAGACGGGCGCCCATTTCTTCGATGTCGGCTTCCGTATACACCGGGCCGCCACCCACAAAAATATAAGGATGCAGACTGTCCCAGCGTCGCAAGGTCCAGCATGACAGAAAATTCAGCGCGAAAATGGGGGGTTGATGCGTTGGACGCAGCAGATGGGATATGGCGGCCTCCGCCAGAAATTCGTGGCTTCCGCGATATCCTCCGCTCCCGGTTGTCTTGCGCGTGGCGCGGCGTTGCAGGATGACGTCCCAGGTTCGCACATCCTGGCTTGTCGTGCCAAACCCCGGATGCGTGGCGCCGTAACCGGTCAGCAACGACCACTCCGGCGTGAACGTGCCGGACGCATGCAAAAGCCGTGCGTCACCGGCAGTGACCCCGGCGTTGCAAATGATCAGCAGGATGCCGGCGACGGCGATATCCCTGAATGAAAATCTCATGCCCGGATCCTCTTGATTTTTCCGCTGGCTGTCTTGGCAATGGCCGCTACAGGTTCGAACCGTTTGGGAACCTGGTGCGGCGCCAGATTGGCATAGCAGAAACGACGCAACGTACGTTCGTCAAACCGTGTATCGGCGGGGACGATCTGCGCTACCGGCCATTGCCCGTAATAATTATGCGGTTCGCCGTAAACACGCGATTCGCGGACGGACGCATGGCGGTTTAAAACCGATTCCACTTCCGTGGGAAAAATTTTCATGCCGGCAAAATTGATCGCTTCACGTTTGCGTCCAATCAGAAAAAGGTCTCCATCGCGGTCAAGGCGTCCCAGATCCCCGGTATGAAACCAGCCTTCAGGATCGATTTGCGCGCGGGTACGCCAAGGTGAAAAATACGCGGAAAACATACCCTTCCCGCGCAGCAGCACTTCGCCAACGCCGTCATGATCGGGCGTTGCCAGTTTTATCTCGTAACCTTCACCGATGCGACCGACGGAACCCGGTTTGCGGGGAGCGTCAGGTGTCTGGATGAAAGCGAGGCCAACCTCGATAATCCCGTAGGCCTGGCATAGCGGCTGCCCGAAACGCGTCTCGAAACGCGATGCAATATCTGACGCCAGCGGCATGGCGGTTGAAACCGCCATGCGAATCGGCGCGAACATTCCGGCATCGAAATCCTTCGAACCCGCAATGAGTTTGTAGTGGACTGGCGATGCATAGATAAATGTGGCGGTTCCGGCGGCGAGTTGACGGGTCAGCTCGCCGGGGAAATCGTGTCCGCAAAGGACAATGCACGCGCCGCGCCGTAGAAACAGCAGGATCGTGACGACGAAATGAAAACTCATGGAAAGCACCCAGAGAATGCGGTCTGTTTCGACAATCCGCAATCCGCGATCCGCCGCATCGGTTCTTTCCAGAATTGCCTGGTGCGACAATACCACCCCCTTGCTGGCGCCAGTTGTGCCCGACGAGAACCGTACGAAGGCCGGATCACACGCGGAAAACAATGTGTCGGTCGTCCCCCGCGTTGTCCGTGGCGCGAGCCGGAAGACGCGGCGCCGGGTAGGCCCCGTCAGTAGCCGCCCTTTGTTGTCCGTCGGTATGGCGTCGTCGTAAAGCAACCACGCGGCGTCAATCCCTTCCATCGTCGGCGTTGTCTCGTTGCGCGACAGCGACGGCGAGATCGGCGCCAAAACCGCGCCCGCGGCAAGAACGGACAGCGACAGACATACGTAGTCGATCGAGTCTTCGCAGAGAAACGCGACTCGATCGAAACGGTGAACACCGGCTTGCGCCAGAATATTCCGCCAGTCCGCAACGGTGTCGAAAAGTTCTCCGTAGGTCATGGAATCGTCGCCTTCCGACAGAGCGACGTGTTGTTCGCGTCCCCGGTTTTCTTCGATGATACGGTTAACAATATTCATCGTCGCCGCCATCTTTTCTTTTGCCGATGTATTCATCCCAATCCCCGCCCGAGAACCGCCATGTTTCAGGGGGATAATCCTTGTAAATCGTGTAAAGCGCGCTCACGTAGCGCGTGCCGCCCACGATGGCGCGCGCCAGCTCGCGCAACGGAATCCGGACGCGGTTCAGTCGCAACGGGTTCATGCGCAATCCCAGCGCGCTGACACGGCCGAAATGCTGATAAAACCGTTTGAGCGGTAGACGCGTCGGCAGTATGGTATGCATGCAGTCGTTGTATAGGAACGGATTACATATAAATCTGGGACGGTAGGATTCCCAGAATTCGGTTCCGGGAGACGGCGACAGGACGGTAAAGGTGAATTCCGCGGGGGCAAACTCCTTCAGCGTCTTTTCCAAAGCCCTGAACTCGTCTACCGTGAAGTCGGGATGCACGATGAATGCGGCGTGCAAGACGATGCCGGTTTCGCGTAGAATGGCGGCAGCTTGACGGTTTTTTGCGGCTGTTGTGCGCTTCTCGTATTCCTGCAAACGCGTTGCATCCATTGACTCGATACCTACATACACGACGTCCAGACCAACCGCTTTCCAGGCGCGGAACACTTCCGGGTGCGCGATGATGGTGTCGCTGCGCGCCCAACTGACGTAACGTTTGCGAATACCGTGCGCCGCGATTAGTTCCGCGATCTCGAGCGCGCGGCGTGCGTTGATAAACATTTCGTCGTCGACGAAATATATATGATCTTCATCCAATGCCGCCAATTCCGCGACCACGTCCTCCGGCGTGCGTTGCGCGTAAAGCCCGCCCATGAGGTGGTGAATAGCGCAAAAAGAACAACGGAACGGACATCCCGCTGATGTGCGGACAGAGGCAACACGCGGGAACACGGTGCGCGGACGCCGCTCTCCGGGCGATGTCCAGACACAGAAGTACCGTGTTCGGTCCGCCAGGTCGCGTCGCGGCCGGGGTAAGTCTTTGAGCGGCGGATACGTGGGGATCGGTTCGGATGATTTCCGCTCGAAATCGGGGTTCGCAGGCGCCAATACCGCCGGATGCGAGTCAAGCGCCAGACCTGCCTTGCGGCAGCGGATGATTTCGCCGATTACCGTACCGCCGTCCCCTCGCACGATGGCATCGATGCCGTCCTGCCGGTAATCGCCGGGACGCAACGTGGCATGAATGCCTCCCACCACTATGCACGCTCCGGGACGCTGGTGCCGGGCGCATTCCGCCATCCGGTTGATTGCCCGGCAGTTTGTACTGTATCCGGTAAAACCGATCAAATCCGGCCGGTATTCCCTCAGCGTCTGTTCAAAAGCGGTTTGCGGTTTTTTTTCCAGACCGAGATCGAGAATGCGGACGTCGTCTTCCGGAGCCACACCGCCGGCGACGATTTCCAATTCGAGCGGTTCGAGGTTTAAGAACCCGGCTTGCAGACGTTGCGCAACCCGTAATTCCGGCGATGGTTTAACTAACAGTACACGCATTTGACTTCTCCATATTTCGGTATGCCGCAATGGCGATTTTGGCGGCGACTTCACCCAACGCCAGGCAGGTGCCGATTACCCGCACTGATGCAAGCGCGCGGCCGGTGGCAGAAATACAACGGCCGGCGGCATATAAATTGGTGACGCACTCGGAACGAAGACAATCGGCCGGAATCGCGTACCAGGCGCCCGGATTCAAATATTTCAATGCAGGACCGGCGACAGGATCCCAGAACTCGATTGGCCAGGCGGCGCGGACGCATCCGTTCTCGAAATGCCGTCCGCGCAGTACATCGTTCTGATTAATACGGTAAATGCCACGTAACGAAGTTCCGCTGCGATGCAACATTCTCGGAGACCGGTCAACGACGGATGCGTTCGCGAATTCCTCTGTTTCCCGGCGCAACAATTCCAGTACCTTATCCCCGAGTGTGCGCGCGCGCTGATCGTCGCGTGGCACGGCCGGTTCAGCGCGTAAACTCAATTTAAGTATGCCGCCTTCGCCATCCCTAGACAACGTGAACGTGGTGTATCTGAGTTCCGTAGGCAAACGCCCGTCTTGTGTGGCGCGACGCACGCAATAGTTCGCCCGTATTGGCGCCATACGTTCGGAATCGTCGATGTCGATTACCCGCAAACAATATCCCGCCAACTGCCGTTCGCCTGATTTCGGTTCGCAGCCGGCGCCGCATTGGCGCAATACCTCGCCATCGCCGGTAGCGTCAATAACCATTGCCGCTTTAACGCAACCTTCGCCCACGCCGGCCAGGCGGAGACTTTCTATCCGGGAACCGGCCATTTCTAAAGCGGTAAAACCGGTCAGTAGCGCAACCCGTAGTCCTCGCTGTTCCGATGCCAGGCATCTTAATACCCGCTGATAAATCGATGTTCGCATGGCGTGAACTTCCACCCGCCCCACGCGCTGCCGTCCGTCCGCGTCGGATTCCCGGGTTAGACGCCGCAGAAACTCCTCTGTTAAACCGCGATTGAGTAAATCAAACGGCGTATCGGGAGCATTACGGTAAAGACCGCAAAGATAAGGGTGAAATCCTTGCAAACCAGCGCCGCCAAGGTCCCCGAACCGTTCCACCAATAACGTGTCGGCTCCGAGACGCGCGGCGGTAACCGCGGCGGTCACGCCGGCGGGACCACCGCCGATTACGGCTACGTCGTAAACCATTGATTTCATGACACTGTTTCATTCCCGGTGCGTAAACGTTCCGCAAGTGTATCAGCCAGACTTTTCGCATCCAACGGATCAAGCATTCCCTCCAAGTACGATAAAACCATGTTTAAACGATTTTGATAGCGGTTAAAGTAAATGCCAATACCCGGAGGCGTCGGCACGCGCGGGGTATGATAAATATTTTCGATGGGAACGTCCATGAAATCATGGGCAGCGTATCCCTGGCCGGCGACCAGTGCGAACGAAAACGATCCCAGCCTTCCCGAAAGCGGCAGCCCCATCAGCCGGCCCAGCCAGGGTGCGGGACAGATGCGCATCAGGTAACCGGCCTGCGCCAGATGATAGGATGTCCGAACACGGGTCTGTTCGTATAACTGTGTCGCTGCCTGTTTCCAGAGCGCCGCCTGATCGGATGCTGTCCCGGCGTCGAAACGATAGAAATTGAACGAAAGCTGATTAAAAAACACGGATTCATTTGTATTCCGGCGGTTATCAATGGTAACCGGAACGACATAATGCTTGCCGTCAAGACCTGATTTAAGACACAGCTCGTGAAAAGAGCGCACGGTAACACCCAGCAGAAAAGGCATCAACATCAAGTATCCGACCCGTCGCTCGGCATGCTCGGTAATGGCTTTGGTTTCGTGATCGGAGAACGAATGGAATGCGAACAAACTGCGAATGCGGTCTGTTGCGTCCGGCAATGGAAACGCCGTGGGCGGTTCGGATTCCCGTAACGCAAGCAATGCCCGGTTGACTGTTTGTCCTGACCGGAATTTAGCCATCCATTCGTCGAGATGCGCGCGCCGGTCGCCCAGCGGCAGCGGTTCGGATGTCGATCCCCAAGTCGATATACTCAAAAGTAACCGTTCGGCGCCCGCGGCATCAAGAACCTGGTGGTCGAATCGCATGGCCAGATACGATAGCCGGGCGCCCGGAACCAGGGTGAACGCAATGCGTTGCCGGCCGGTCAACGGCTGATTGACTTCGTCCGCCAATGCGGACAGCGCATCGACGTCCGAGCCGGTCGCAGCCGGCCGCACGTCGAGCCACTTCGTTCGCATGTCGACGGTACACGGCAAATCCCAGTAAGGCGCGAGATTAAGGTAATTACGACGGCAATATCCCTGCAACACGGGATTGCGGATTATAAAATCGTGTAAGCGGACGCGCAAAAGATCCGGATCCAAGTGGCCCCGCAACGCCAATACAATCTGGGAATAATTGCCGATTCCGGTAACGGCGCGTGTCCGGCAGTCCAGGGCGCGCAGAAACCAGTCTATTCCGCTGAGATAACATTTCGGCGCGCGATATGAAGAACGGGACTTCATTGCGAACGTTTATGAATGACGGTCGCCAGACTTGAGATGGTGCGGAAATCGTCCGCCGACAAGCCGGCTTCCATCAGCGATAACCCGAAATCTTTTTCAATCACTACCAACAGTTCGACCAGGCTGATCGAGTCGACTCCGATTTCGTGCAGCGCCCGCTGCCCGTCATCGGCCTGAAGTGGACGACCGAGAATGGTTCCAAGTTCGTCGATCAAACGCGCGCTGATTTCCTGAATGGAATGCGAAGACATCAGGCACCCTCCTTTTTTGCGATGTTGATTTAAACCGTTGCCCAGTGTCGGATCAGTGTTGCGGCAAATGCAAACCGCCGTCTTTGAAGGCTGCCCACAAGGAGCCGAGCCCGGAAATCCTGTCGTTACCGGTTTTGAAGCGGTCGAGATCAAGCGCAACACCGCCTTGATCCGGTCGCGTTACAACCAGAAACACGCTTCCTTCACTGAACATTTTGCTTGCGTACGGCGAAAAATTAAACAATACCGGCTCGTGCGACGGTTGTCCCCGATGCCGTTGGGCCAGGATACGGTCCATCGGCGTGGAAGATTCTTCCGTGTACCCGACGAGGACATGGGAACAGCGTTGTTCGTGCAACCATACGGCCGCCGTCATCAGACCGGCGTGGAACGGATACTGAAAGTCGGTGACCGTGCAAGCCGGACCGCGGCTGCCAAGCATGATGGCAATGTAGGCGGCCGCCGCGTTGTGGACGGAATGCGAAAACAACGTGGGTGAAACGCCGGCATCGCCGAAATCCAGGATTTCGTCAAGGAACTCGAACGTAGCGCGGTGGGGCCCGAACGCCGTGGCAACCACGATTCCCAGGCGTATACCGCCGTCGGACACGCGTAATCCGGCTAAATCAATCGCATCCCGGGCGGCGAGAGCGGACATTTTGCTGAAACGGTCGGCCCGGCGCATTTTTTTGAGTGTGACACGGTCTTTCAGTATTTCATCCGCGACGCGGCATACACGGATTGGTGATGACGAATCGGCGGATTGCGTGTGATTATAAGCGTCGGCGTGAGATTCAATGCCGCGTCCGCATACGCTGATCATGCCGATTCCATGAACTCCCAGAACGGTTTTCACGGTTGTCTCCCCAGTACCAAGGCCGAATTATTGCCGCCGAATGCGAGCGACGTGGAAAGTGCATACCGTCCGGTTACGTTTGTCATGCGTGTAACGGGCGCCACCGGGATGGACGTATCCCGGTTTTTGTATCCGGCGCTGGCAGGAATCCAGCCCTCGCGCAGTCCCAGCGCTGTGAATACCGCTTCCAACCCGCCTGCCGCACCGAGAGTGTGACCGGTATACCCCTTGGTCGCGCTTAGCACGCAATCCGTGCCGAATACACGGGCCAAAACCGTACCCTCGATGGCATCGTTCGTGGCGGTCGCGGTGCCGTGCGCATTAATAAACCCGATATCATCCGGCGCGCAACCGGCTGTGGTCAATGCCCCGCGGATTGCCGCCTCAAGACCGCTGCCGTCTTCGCGCGGCGCCGTCAGGTGATGAGCGTCGCCAAAGGTGCCGTACCCTTCGCAGGTCAGGACGGCCGGTGCATCGCGCCGTGCAACACCGGCGTCCGTCTCGAGCAATAGTATTCCTGCTCCCTCTCCCAAATTCAGTCCTTGCCGGTCCCGGTCAAACGGCGCACAAGCTGTTGCGCTCATGATGCCGAGCGCGTTGAATCCCGCCATGGGAATGCGGCTGAGTTCGTCCGCGCCACCCGCTATCGCCGCCTCGCACAGACCCGCTCGTAACCAGGCCAGAGCCATGCCTATGGCATCCGTGCCCGATGAACACGCGTTCGTAATCGTAAGTGTCGGACCGCAAAAACCGTAACGTTCCGCCACGGCCGCGGAAAGATTGCCGCGCAGATAACGGTCAAAAACGACGGCCGAAGCCTGGCCTGACGCTCTGAGTTCACGATAGAAATCAATGTCGTTAAGCTGGCAGGCAACGGTCGTTCCCAGACAAACGCCGACGCGGATATCCGATGGACGCTTCCGGAAACGTGCGTCCGACAAGGCCTCATCCACTGCCAGTGTCGCCAATCGAAGGGTCCGCATTTCTTCAGCGTTTGCAATGGCCGCCGGATCGCCAACCGTGAATACGGGTTTGGCAATCGGCGTTTCTTCCCGGGCGGCTGTGCACGGATTACCGTTGCCGTTGCGAAAACTTTCCAGCGTGGCCGCGCAACCCGTTCCTGCCGCTGAAACAGCTCCCAAACCGGTTATGAAGACGGGCGTCGAACTCATTCAGACTTTGGCGTTATCGACAATATAGCGGGCCAATGTGTCAATGGATCGGAAAATGGCCTTGCTTTGATCCATATCCTTGATTTCCAAACCCCAGTTGCGTTGCAGAATGACGACGATTTCAACGGCATCCAATGAATCCAACCCCAAACCTTCTCCAAAAAGGATTTCATCGTCAGCTATCTTGTCCGGCGTAATGTCGTCAAGGGAAAGATTTTCGACCAACAACTCCTTCAAGCGCTTACGCACCGTTTCCAAGTCTGGTTTTACGCCGCATTCCATAACTGTATCTCCTTTTAAAACACAGGAACTCTAGCAAAACGAGATTCCCGCGTCAACCCCAGCCGGGGGTTTTTCTAGGGTTTATATCCCGCGTCTGTCGACGAATCGTACCGGTTTGCGTGAAGCAGGTGAGTAAACGATTTTGCGCAGCGTATTTTCCGGTTCGATAAGAACCGCGGGTCGTACTCTTAGTTGCGC
>PWZG01000008.1 GCA_003567575.1 PVC group bacterium
CCGCACCCGGTTTCCTATGCGGTGCCGGGCGTTTATACCGTGACGCTGGAGGTGACAAACGACCAGTCCGATACCGCGGTTTGGTCCAACCTCGTGTACCGCGCGCCGGAAACGGTCTATGCCTCGTCAAGCGGCGGCAACGTTTTCCCGTTTGATACGCCCTTGAAAGCCGCGCAGGATATTCAACATGCGATCGAAGCCGCCGCGGTTACCGCGACGGCAACCAGTGGCGTGATGGTTGCTGACGGTTTATATACGCGACCTCAGTATTGTCCGACCATAAACGTTCATAAAGGGATCAGGGTGCAAAGTAGTAACGGTCCAGAAGGCGCTATTCTGACGGCCGGTAGCGAAGGTCGCGCCGTCGAGTTGTATCATGCGGATGCCGTCGTATCGGGATTCACCATCACCAATGCCTCTGGCGCGTCCGTCGGCGGCGGTGTCTGGATCGAGGACGGCACGCTGGCGGATTGTTGGATTCTGGATAATCAAACCGTTCATGGCGGAGGGGGAATAGGAATGAAGGGTGGCCTTGTCGATCGCTGTCGCATCATCGGTAACCGCGCGGGAAGTAGTTGGGGAACTCATGCAGGTGGCGGCGGCGTGAACATGCAGGGCGGAACCGTGCGCAACAGTTTGATCATGGGCAACAAGAATACTGGAGCTCATACGCAATTGAACGCGGCGGGCGGTATTTCAATGCGCACCGCAGGGACAAAAGTGGAAAACTGTACGGTGGTTGACAACATCATTCCCGACGATCATCACGGCGGCGGAATTTTGCGCCGGAATAACGATGCCGTGGTCGTCAATACGATTGTCTGGAACAACCGCGAGCAAAGCGGAACGCCCAACGATTTGGAAAATCTGGGTGCTGGAGTTACCTACGCCAACGTCACCTATACCGCCGCGCCGGAACTGGACCATGATCCCGACGGGACGGGAAACCTTTCTGACATCGCCGATCCGGGTTTCATCGACCGCGACGCGGGTAACTACCGCTTGCTGGAAGCGTCGCCCTGCGTCAATGCCGGCACGACCGCCGGCCTGCCATGGATCACGAGGGCCGGCGCGCTCGATTTGGCCGGCAATCCGCGCCTGGTCGGCGGCCATCCCGAAATGGGCGCCTACGAATTCATCCCGCCCAGAGGCACCTTGATCCTGTTTCGATAAAAAACTTGACAACAGCCGAATAGGGGTTACTTGATGATTCAGAAATAACGTAGCTGTTCAGGTAGCCCCAGTAAGTCAGTCATTCCTGGCTGACTTTCTTGAACGGTCGTCGAGTCAGGCAGGAATGCCTGACTTACTTCGCCCAAAACAGGCCCATCGCCGGGCTACCTGAACAGTTACGAAATAGCGGAGCAAATACCATGAAACCATCGAAAAAAAACGCGATCCAAACCAGCGAACCGGCAAACTGGATTCATCTTGATTTGAAGGGCGCGATTCCTTCAGCGAAGGATATGATTTGCTGGATGGACGAGTTGGCGGACAGCGGTTACAACGGCATTGTCTTCGAGTACGAAGACCGCATCGACTGGCAATCCTGGCCGCGAACGTTTCGCGCCGGGTATTCGAACGAGGAATGGTCCGCGATTTGGAAGCGCTGCCGCGAGCGCGATCTTGACATCGTACCGTTGATCCAGACGATGGGTCATCTGGAATGGCTGCTCCGCCACGACCGATACGCCCATTTCCGCGAAGGCGGTTTGGTGGACGAGATTTGTCCGTCGCATCCCGATATCAAGCAGGCGCTGATCTCCTGGATCGACGAGGTGATCGCGTTGCATCCCGGCATCCGGCATATCCATCTGGGCGGTGACGAAGTCTGGCAGTTATGCGGTTGCGGCGCGTGCCGGAATCGGGCCGCGGCGCATTCCGCCGGCAAGATCGGCGTTTATCTCGAACACATGACGCCCCTGTTGCGACACGTAATCGAAAAAGGTGTAACCCCCTTAATCTGGGCGGATATGTTCTGGCCGCAAGACCGTCAGAAGTTCGCGGCCGAATTGCCGCCGGAAACGATTTTGGTGGACTGGCAGTACGGTTGGTTGGGCGCAACGGAAGTGAACCCGGGGTTGGTCAAGACCGGACGACCGGTCTGGGCGGCCGACGCCATACGTTGCGCTTTTGACCTGACGCAAACCCTTTCGCCGTTGCGTCAGCGCGCGCAAAACCTGGATATCTGGCATCGACAGGTCGCCACCGGCGCCTTGGCGGGGGTGATTCATACGACCTGGTCACGGTCGAGTTCGTTTCGCCCGCTATACGGTACTTTCGAAGGGTGGCTGCCCCTGATTCGCTATGCCGCCGATGGCGGACAGGGCGCAGAACAACCGCTTTTTGCCTGGATTGACCGGATGGATGCGGCGCTTTACGGTCGTGGTCTGCTGGCGGAAGACGAGGACGTCAAACCGTTGCGCGACGCACTCGATGAGATCGGCGCCGCCAGTGGGAACGAATTCGAACGACGCTGCTGCCGGTGGTGGGATTTGGCGCTGGAATATGCCGCGTTGCGGAATCGCGTGTTCGGCGCCCTGGCGGGATGCAAGGCGTTGGCGGTCGCGGAAACGTACACCGCCCGCGACGCGCATGTGTTGAACATGCAACGCCGCGGAAAGGCGGAAACCCTGCGCCAACTGCTCGCGTGGCAGGAGCGGTCGTCCGCCCTATGGCGGACATGGGCGGTGAGCGACGGCGAAGAATTCTTCGAGAGCCGGTCGGGCGTATTGTTCGATCTGTTGACACGATAAACGAACAGGAGCGAACGATGCGATTGACGATTGAGCCAAGCAACCGATGGGTGGGGCGTA